>DAOUXC010000362.1 GCA_030666795.1 Desulfobacteraceae bacterium | reverse complement strand
CCTGAAATCACCCCCGCATAGCGGGATCTTCGACAGGCCGAGAAGCTCGGAATCGAAGGAAAGACTGCTTCAACCTTCCCATCTCCCAACTTCATAGTTGAACAGTGTCTCGGTACTCATTTGCCGGATGATCCTTAATAAGTTTACGGATGGCCTGTGTGAGATCAGGGGCCTGAAATGCCCTTTAGGGCATCATGCCGTATTTTTTCAGCTTTTTATGAAGAGTTTTCCGAGTAATTCCCAATCGTCTTGCAGCCTCGCTCTTATTGCCCCTTGTAGATTCAAGCATCTTTATTACAGTTGCCTTTTCCACCTCATCAAGGGACACATTAGCGGGGATCTCATTACCTGTCGGGACCGCATCCTTCCGGGACGGTTCACCCGCATCAAGCAAGGCCAGTTCCTCCTCATCCAGGTATTCTGACCTTGATAACACTATCGCCCTTTCAACGGCATTCATCAGCTCTCGGACATTGCCGGGCCATTGGTATTTCAATAGTCTGTCCATGGCCTGCGGGGTAAGGCCCTTTATCTGCTTTTGGTTTTTGTCCGCAAAAACCGTCAAAAAGTGCTGTGCCAAAATCGGGATATCTTCTTTTCTGTCCCTGAGGGAAGGCACACTAAGATTGATCACGTTTAAACGATAATAAAGATCTTCCCTGAATCGCCCGGTCTCTATCTCCTGAATGAGATCCTTATTGGTCGCCGCTATTACCCTCACATCCACCTTGATCACTTCTTCACCCCCCACACGGGTGATTTCCATCTCCTGGAGCACTCGCAATAACTTGACCTGCATGGACAGAGACATTTCACCGACTTCGTCAAGGAAAAGACTCCCCCCGTCGGCCTGGTAAAACCGTCCTTCCTTACGCCGGTGAGCACCGGTAAATGCCCCCTTTTCATGACCGAAAAGCTCCGATTCAAGCAGGGTTTCTGTAACGGAAGCGCAATTCATCTTTACAAAAGGACGCCCCTTTCTGGGGCTGTTGAAATGAAGCGCTCCTGCTATAAGCTCTTTACCCGTGCCAGATTCACCGGTTATCAGCACGGTTGCTTCAGATGCCGCAACCTGGGCGACCGTCTCAAAAAGTTTCACCATTGAGGGACTTCGTCCGATGATATTTCCCCTGTCAAAATGGTTGCCCAGACTCTCGCGTAAAAACCGGTTTTCCTCCTTTAACTGGCTGTGATCCATTGCCCGTTCCATGGCAAGCCGGAGTTCGTCAAAATCAAGAGGCTTTGTGAGATAGTCATAGGCACCTTTTTTAAGGGCTTCTACAGCTGTTTCCACTGATGAATAGGCAGTCATGATGATAACGGGTATAGCCGGATTATAAGCCTTGATTTCAGTCAGGGCCTCCAGCCCGGAAACTTTTACCATTCGTATATCCATTAAGATCAGGTCAAACGGTTGCTCATGGACTTTCCCGACGGCCTTAAGGCCGTCGTCGGCCTTGTTGATTTCATACCCCCACCCTGTAAGAAGAGTCTTCAACATGGTGAGGTGGGCCTGGTCATCATCAACGACCAAAATGGAATTCTTCCTTCTCATTGAATTCATGCCTCTATGGAATAAGGTAACAAAATTGTCCCGGCAGTGCCCTCTCCCTGGCGACTTTCACCCCTCACTTCACCGCCGTGAGATTCAACAATTTTATGGACAATAGCAAGCCCCAAACCGGTACCGGAAGATTTGGTCGTAAAATAAGGGTCAAAAACCCGGGTCAGGTCTTCATCTTTGATCCCGGTGCCGTTGTCTGAAATTATTATCCTGACTGCTCCGGCACTATCATCCTCGCGAAGTTCCACAAAGAGCGTGCCGCCGTTTTCCATGGCCTCAAATGCGTTTAGATACAGATTAAGAAAAACCTGTTTCGTTTTATCAGGATCAACAAATGCCCTTTCTATATCCGGGGAAATGCTTGTATTTATTTTTATGCCCCTGCCATGGGCATCCGCCTCAATCATTTTCAAAGAATGTCGAACCAGGGCGACTAAGGAAGCAGGTTTTTTTTCAATGTTCAATGGACTGGCGAATTCCAATAGTTGTCCAATGACTTTGTTCATCCGCTCAACTTCCTGGATCATAATCTCGGCTGCCTTTTGATCCTCCGGGACCTCCCGATATCTTTCCTTGAAATAAGTTGCAAATCCTTTGATGGAACTCAAAGGGTTGCGTATTTCATGGGCAACACCGGCAGCCAGTCTCCCGATAGACGCCAGGCGCTCACTTCTGGCGATCTCATCCTTGAGTTGCTTAACTTCGCTCAAGTCCCGAAAAAGTATAACGTGCCCTAAAAAGGCTCCCTTTTCCTCCTTAAAAAAAGTAGCAATCACCTCCAGGGGAACGGGTTCGCCGTTAGTGACGGGGCATTCTATTTCCTTTTCAATAAAACCGCTCCCGGATTTTAGTTGGGCCACGAGTTCCAAAAACGGTTGAGGCAGGACAATTGTGTGATTTTTCCATAGGATATCAGAGGATGACAACCGAAGTATGGATTCAGCAGTCTCATTGAAAGAAGCGATTCTCCCATCCGAATCGATTGCCAATAGACCGATGGGCATGTTCTCCACCAGGCTGTCTGAAAAGGCCTTTACTCTCGAAAGGGATGTTCTGGTCGTCCGATAAGCCTGGGCCAGGAGGATGGACACAAACCCTGCAAATCCAATCAACAGGAGAATAAGCCCCATAACAATCGTATTACGCGCGTCATCTTTCCTGGCTGTTTCAACCGGGTCCATATCCAGACCCACAAAGATAACCTGACCGGAATCACCGTTGCGTTTGTACGGATGCATATGAACCTTGCACCAGTCATTGGACATCATTCTGCCTCTATGCCTTGGAACATTACCCCGTGTTGGCGAAAATTGGCTGAATACCTCGAATATCCGAGGACCTTTCCGGTAGGGAATCTGACGCCAGCCTACATTTTGGGATTGAGAGATTCCTTCTAAGTCAAGTTCTTTTCCATAGGTTTTTCCAATTCTGGTTTTATCACTATGGGCCAGGATGTTTCCTGTCCCATCGGTAATGAGAAGATAGACGATATCAGGCTGTTGTGCCGTTTCCGTCAACAACCTCTGAACCTGAACACCGCCCCATCTCATGCCCATCAT
>DAOUXC010000064.1 GCA_030666795.1 Desulfobacteraceae bacterium | reverse complement strand
GGTGAAAGAAATGGCAGAGCAAGCTGGGATTGATCTTGATTCTATAGATATTGAGGAAGCAAGAGAAGAGGAGAATTACAAAAACGAGGTTGCAGAGAGCCACAAATGCAGTCGTGCAGCCAGGGCTTATGGAAAAATGGTGGATCACTGGTTCGATTCAGCAACGGCGATGTTCGGACAGAAAGAAGATGAACCTGACCTGCAAGCGGGTACGGGGATAGCGCTTGCGGTTACTACCCCTGAAAACACAACCCCGGAAGAGGCCACGCAAGTGATCCGATGTTACCAACACCAGATTTACGTAAAAATTATAAGGGCAGTCCACGGGGACCTGGAAGAAAAATCGGAGGAACTTGATGAATTTCCCAAAGACTCGGATGGTTCGGCAAAAGTAGCATTAATCGGTATTGACCGTTCAATCTCTGCGTGGGGTGAAATGCGCGGCTTTTTCCCCATGCTTGAAAATAGCATCCTCGATATCCTGGTGCACCTTGAACAGCTCCGCAGGGAAACAGAAAATACATTCCCGGCTGCCAGAAAATTTATTCGCCCCGGATTCGACAAGGTAGAGCTAAACGCTTGAACAAGCTCAATTCACCGGCTTATTAATCAGCCGTTTCATCCTTTTCAGGACTTCGTCCCGGTCAGTATATGCTTCTATCCTCAATTCCCTTTCTTCAATACCCTTGCCGTTTATAAAGATAATCGTGGGAACCCCCAGGAGCAGGTAACGTCTCAGGATTTTTTTCTGATTTGGATGCTGTTTTGTCAGGTCTATTCGCAATGTAACAAAATGCCTGCTCAAGTCTACAATCTCCGGATCAGTGAATACGTTTCTCTCCATTGATTTGCAGGGACCACACCAGTCCGCGTAAAAATCGAGCATCACCGGCCTGTTCTCTTTTGCGGCCTCAACGAGAAGGGCCTCACTGTAAGGTGTCCAGCGAACGCCTTCACCTCCCTGACGTCCTCCCAAGTAAAAGCTTATGGCCGCACAGATCAGGATGACGCCTAACCCCTTTTTGATATATTCAAAAACCCGCGAGTCCCCCCTGCCCTTCTCCATCCAGCCAAGGTGCAGACCAGCGGCAACCAGGATGGCGGCAAAAAGCATTGATTTCATGTAAGCGCCGGGCATTAAGGGCTGTAGCAGATATGCCGCCATACCCACAAGGACCCATCCTAATACCTTTCTAATCCACACCATCCACGCACCCGATACGGGCAGCTTTTTCAGTGCCCCTGAAAACATGGCCAGTATTGCAAGTGGAAGGCCGAGCCCGATACTCAGGACAAAGAAATAGAGAAACCCTAAAACAGGGTCTCCCTTTTGTCCCACATAGGTAAGAAGCCCTAAGATAAAAGGGCCCAAGCAGGGCGCGGCCACTATCCCGAGTGTGAGACCCATGAAAAAGGTCCCGAAGTATCCTCCGAAATTTTTTGAAGCCAGCCTGGTCAAGCCTGATGGGACCCTTATTTCCCAGAGTCCGAAAAAACTCAGGCCCAAAGAAACCAGGATTCCTGCCACAACGATGAGAACGATTGGATTTTGCAGGGCCGAACCCAGCATGCCTCCCGAAAGGCTTGCAGAGACACCCAATATGGAATTGGTGAAGGCGAGACCCAGGATATACAGGACACCGTGAAAAATGGTTTGGCCTTTTATTCCGCCGCTTTTTCCCCCGAAATAGGAAACTGTGATGGGGATAAGCGGGTAGATGCACGGGGTAAGATTAAGGGCAAGGCCGCCAAGGAAAAGACCAAAAAGGATCAGCCAGAAACCCGCGCCGGCCATCCAGCCCGGGACGGGAACTTCAGAAACGGCATCATCTTTTTCAGATTCGAGCACGGCCGGGCGTTCAGGTTTATCATCTTTTTCAGGTTTCACAATGGAAAAATTTATCCGTATGAGGACTTCTTCCGGGGGCAGGCAGGCTCGCAGAGAACATGCCTGGAAAAATAACCGCCCTTTTAACACCTGCTCGCCGATTGGAGCCTTCTCGCTTATCACCAGTCTGGCACTGACATCAATTTCCCCTGAATACACCTCAACCGGTTCTTCTGAATACTCAAATTTCTTTTTCTCCGGTTCGGGAAACTTGATCCCCTCCAACCTGGTCCCTGAAAGATCGGAAAAGGAGATCGCTGTGGGAATGATAAAATCATTTCCCTTCCTTGTTCCGTGGATATACCACTGATTCGAGATGCGGACCCTGAAAATGACATCATACGACCTACCTGCCGAATATTGATCCTGGAAATGACTAACATCCACCTTAACTATATCGGCCCGGCAAGGCTGTGGAAAAAAAACAATACCTGAAAATAGCAACAGGCAGGCTAACACCAAGTGTATTTTGGTCAATTTTTCTGATCGATTCAGTATATCCATCGTGTTATCTTCTCATTTACAAAACAGGCTGTTCTTCAATTCTTCTGCTAATGATCCGGGCCGCCTCCCTGACCTTTCTTATAAGGACCCTGATCTTGTCATCATCCAGACTCGTCTTGAAACCCGCAACCCAGATGGCTGATCTTCGATGCCTCATTCCCTCAATGGGTGAACATACGGCGCGTACTCCAAGGAGATACTCCTCGTAGTCGGTGGCATAGCCGTTTTTCCTCACGCGGGCCAATTCCTGAAGGTACTTATCCGGATCAATTATAGCATTTTCAGTATACTTTGGAATACCCTTCTCCCTGATGATCTCCCTGACCCGCTCTTCCTCCATGGACGCGAGAAAGACCTTACCGGCCGCCCCGGAGAACAACGGCATAGTTGTTCCGACAGGTGAAGTAATTTTAAGGTCGTTTCTGGATTCAACAATATCGAGTATGGTAACATGTTCAACGTTTAGGACGCCAAGAAAGACCGATTCGTTTATAGATTCCATGAGTCTTTCCATGACAGGCCTTGCGATGTCCTTTAAATCAAATTGGGCGTAGGCCGTCTTCCCCAATTCCAGAAGGGTGAGGCCCGCTGTATACCTTTTGGTCAGAGGGTCTCTTGTAATGGTTCCCAGTTCCTCCAATGCTGAGGTTATTCCGTGGACAGTGCTTTTACTCATCTCCAGACTCTTTGCAAGTTCACTAATTCCCAACCCACTGTTTGTGCCCGAGATTAGTTTCAATATCTGGAATGCCTTTTTTACCGAAGGGGCCTGATATTTCAAGGTCATTGTTCACTCCAATGAACATTTTTTCATATTTTATATCTTTTAATCAGGGATTGTCAATGTTGATTTTGGTTGTATCTACGTTGATATAAATGATTTTACATTATTTTTTGCTTGACAAGGCAGCAGAATATGCTATTTTTTATTGTGTTCAAAGTTCATAATAGTGAACCACGGGCCTGACAATCTGAATAATTGCAGGCGAAGTATCATTCTCAAAACTCAACCCTCGAACAATTGCCAAACACCTATTACACCAAGGGACAACGAATTTGACCCGGAAAGCAGCACTCGTCATAGGCGGTGGAATCGCCGGTATTCAGGCCTCCATAGACCTGGCAAATATGGGCATTCAGGTCTATCTAGTTGAGAAAAACCCGAGCATTGGGGGCAGAATGGCCCAGTTGGACAAGACCTTTCCCACCAATGACTGCGCCATGTGTATCCTTGCCCCAAAGATGATCGAATGCGCCAACCATGAAAACATCCGGCTCCTGACCTATTCCGAATTAGACGAACTCACCGGCCACGCCGGAAAATTTAAGGCCAAAATAACAAAAAAAGCCCGCTTCATAGAAGAGGACAAGTGCGTGGGGTGCGGTGAATGCGCTGAAAAATGTCCTACAAAGGTGAATGATGAGTTCAATGCGGGTCTGGGCAAGCGGAAGGCCATCTACAAATTTTTCCCCCAGGCAGTCCCCTCCACCTATGTTATTGACCCTGATTATTGCCGGACCCTTAATGGAAAAAAATGCGGTGTCTGTGAAAAGATATGCAAGGCCAACGCCGTGAATTACGAACAGAAGGATGAGGTCCTGACCATTGAAATAGGCGCCGTGATTCTGGCTTCCGGATTTGATCTTTACAACGTGGCCCCCCTGACTGAGTACGGTTGGGGAAAGATCAAGAATGTGCTTACTGCCATGCAGTTTGAGCGTATGATATGTGCATCCGGTCCCACGGGCGGGCATTTGAAACGCCCGTCCGACGATAAAGAACCGGAGCGACTGGCCTTTATTCAATGTGTGGGATCAAGGGATATCAGGCACAAAAGGTATTGTTCCGCGGTATGCTGTATGCATGCCACAAAGGAGGCCATCCTGGCCCATGAGCACTGCCCGGGGCTTTCATCAACCATATTCTATATGGATATGAGGGCCGTGGGGAAGGGTTTTCAGGAATATGTCCAGCGGGCCAAGGACCAGTACGCCGTGGAATACATACGCGCAAGACCGGGCCGTGTGACCGAGAATGACGAAAATCAAAATCCGGTCATCCACTACGAGGATACGATCAACAGGGAATTCAGGGCCGAAGAATTCGACATGGTGATACTCTCGCAGGCCCTTGTGCCGGCCGAAAGCAATCTATCAATCGCCGAAAAATTAGGCATAGGGTTGGATGAATTCGGATTTGTTTCCAACCCGGAGGGAATGACCAACCCCTTCGGCACCTCGAGAGAAGGCGTATTTGGATGCGGTTTTTGCCAGTCTCCCATGGATGTCCCCGATTCCGTTGTCAGGGCCTCGGCAGCGGCATCCAAGGTGGCTGAAGTGCTTGCTAGTGCTTAGGTTAAGTGGTTCAACGTTCACGGTTCACCGTTGAAGGGTACTGATTGTTCTGATTTCCATAAGGATCATGTCTCATAATAAGGACGACATGCGCATTTCTTCCAATAGGTGAAAGAGTCTAATCTGGGTATTGTGCTGTAAAGTGAGGGATGTCAGCATATTCTAACCTTTGAACCTTGAACCAGGAACCTTGAACCGATCACTTTAGTTAGAAGTAATTAACAGGAAAAAAATCGATGTCGGTAAGAATAGGTGTATTTATCTGCCACTGCGGCACAAACATAGGCGGGATAGTCAACGTACCCGAGGTAGTGGAGTATGCACAAACCCTGCCCAATGTTGCCTTTACCGAGGGGAACCTCTACACCTGCTCGGAAGACGGTCTTTCCTCTATAAGAAACAACATCAAAGAATATGATCTGAACCGTGTGGTAGTGGCCTCGTGTACGCCGCGCACCCATGAGATCCTCTTCAGACAGAACTGCGAACTGGCCGGGCTCAATAAATACCTGTTTGAATTTGTTAATTTAAGGGAGCACTGTTCCTGGGTCCACATGGAAGCGCACGATGATGCGACACTAAAGGCAAAGGACCTGGTCCGTATGGGGGTTGCAAAGGTCAGTCTATTGACTCCACAGGAAGACCTGTCCACAGACGTGATACGGGCATGTTTAGTCATTGGCGGTGGTATTTCCGGCCTCTCCGCCTCCCTGACCCTGGCCAGCCAGGGCTATCATGTAGCGTTAATCGAGAAAAAGGACAGATTAGGCGGCCTCTTGAAAGACATAAACAGGGTCTTTCCCTCAAATGAGCCCTCTTCGCACCTGTTGGATCCCTTGATCAGTTCCTCATCAAAACACCAAAACATAGATGTTTATCTTGAAGCGGAATTGATTGATGTGAAAGGTTTCATAGGCAATTTCACTGTAACACTAAGGCAGAATTCAAAGACAAAAGAGCTGAAAGTTGGTACCATCATCGTATCCACGGGTGCGCAGGAACTGCAGCCGGTTGGAAGCTTTGGTTATAACCGGTTTGATAACGTCATGACCCAGCTCGAATTCGAGCAGAGATTCAAGTCGGACTTTGATGGCCTGAACCGGGTAGTTATGATTAACTGCGTGGGAGCACGCATTGAAGAAAGAAAATATTGCGGCAGATTCTGCTGTATCACGGGCATGAAAAACGCCATTTTATTAAAAGAGGCCAATCCCGAGGCAGAGATAAGTATATTGCAGAGGGATATTATGGCCTGCGGAAAGATATTTGAGGACTATTACCGAACAGCACTCGAGATGGGTATCAGATTCATCCGCTATAATGTGGACCGGCCTCCCGACGTAACGGGTTCGGATAATGTAGCCGACAAGGTCAGGGTCTACCATGAGCTTATGGGAAAGGATATTGAGATAGATGTGGATGCGGTGCTTCTGACAACGCCCCTGGTCCCGGGAGAGGATAACCAGAAACTTTCCAGGATAATGAGAATACCTGTTGGAAATGAGGGGTATTTTTTAGAGGCCCATCAGAAACTCAGACCGGTTGAATTCCCGTCGGACGGTATCTTTCTTGCCGGGTGCGCTCGTTATCCTACAGATATATCGGAATGCATTTCCCAGGGGTATGCTGCCGCGGCCAAGGCGGCTATACCCATGGCCCAAGGACAGGTTATCACCGATGCATTTACCTGCGAGGTGGATCCATCGAGATGCTCCGCCTGCGGCAGATGTGTGGAGATCTGTCCGTTCGGGGCCATTGACTGGGCCGATTGGAAGGACCTGAAAGGAAAAACTAGGAGTGTGGCCATGGTAAACCCGACAGAATGCAAGGGCTGCGGGTTGTGCTCTTCTTCATGCCTCAGCAGCGCTATAAAGCTAAAAGGTTTTACCGATGAAGAGATATTGGCCATGGTTAATACCGTTTGATAGACAGAATAGAAGGTAAACAAGGTAAATTGAAAGAAAAACACAA
Organism: Desulfobacteraceae bacterium; assembly: GCA_030666795.1. Lineage (GTDB taxonomy): Bacteria > Desulfobacterota > DSM-4660 > Desulfatiglandales > Desulfatiglandaceae > JAIOSR01. Next base: position 6,227 of record DAOUXC010000064.1, on the reverse strand, counting down.
AGACCCTGATCGAGGCATGCCTGCCTTAGAACTGAAAGCGGAAGTTGAGAAGCTTTTGCATGATAACAAGCTCAATCTCTGTTTTGAGTGCGGCAAATGTTCTGCTGTCTGCCCCATGCTCGATTTTTACGGGGAATATAATTATGACAGATCCCCGCGGGGCGTCGTTGAGCGTCTTTCGTTCAACCCCGAAAAGATTGATGACGAATCATTATGGTATTGTCTGACCTGCCAGGCATGCACTTTTTTCTGTCCTTCCGGGATTGATTTTCAAAGCTTTATGACAGATCTGAGGGAGTTGTTATTGAAGAACGGGTTCAAAAAGCATGCCTTCTTTTGCTCTGTCTGCGGCAGGTATTTTATGCCAAAAAAGGAACTTGAATATATTAAGAAAATTCTCGATGGGAAAAAATCATGCGAGTACATGTATGTATGCCCCGAATGCAGAAAGAAGGATTATGCCGAAATTCTGCACAGGATGGCTCACTGGCCGAAACAATCGATTAAGAAAGCTTAACTCCCAAGTGTGCGTTCTCTCTCAATTGGGGTAGAACGGATACAGATCTTATAAACTTTTTGTCGCATTTTCAAAAAGGTATTTTTTTAGAAAGGAGAAGATTATGGCAATAGACACGGAAAAAATGTCAGGAGCCGAGAGCCTGCGAAAAACCAGGACCTATGGCAAGGTAAGGTGTCACAATCCCAGTTGCATGGAAAGACTTCAACCCCCTGCCGGGGCCGATCATATCAAATGCCCCACCTGTGGAATGGAGTATCGCATCTTCTGGGTTAACCCCAATCTTCCTCGAATACGGGGCCCGGTTTGGGATGTAAACCGTAAATTAGCGGAAGCTAAGCTGGCAAACACAAACAAATCAAAATCTAAAAAGACTGCAAAGAAGGGAGGGGAGTAAAATGGCATTGAATAGAAAGATAGCATACATTGATCTCTCTACGGGCGAAATTGAAATAAAGCCTATCCCGCTCGAGGTGAGAAAAAAATTCTTGGGCGGCAGGGGACTGGATGCGTATCTACTTTATAACAATACTGAGCAAGGCTGTGACCCTCTGGGTCCTGGTAATACACTAATGATCAGCGGTGGTATCCTGACCGCGACCTGTGCTTCAGCTACCGCCAGGACACATGTCATGGCCAAGTCCCCGCTCACCGGATTGTTAGGCAGCGCCAACATGGGGGGATTTTTTGCCCCTGAGATGGCCTGGGCCGGTTTTCATCATCTGGTAATAAAGGGCAAGGCGGAAAAACCGGTTTATATCTGGATTCACAATGGTGAAATAGAGATACGGGATGCCACCAACCTGTGGGGTAAAACCACCACGGAAACACAGTGGGCCATAAGAGAAGAACTGGGTGATGATGAGATCAAATCGGCTGTTATCGGGCCTGCCGGTGAGAATCTGGTAAGGTTTGCAAATGTGATGACGGGGATCAAGAATTCCGCGGGCAGAACCGGCATGGGATGCGTCATGGGATCAAAGAACCTCAAGGCCGTGGCCGCCAGGGGAACCATGGATATAAAAATCGCACATCCTGTTGACGCCCTGGAATACAACAAGCGATTCATCGATCAAATCACGAGCGCCAAAGTCAATCAAACCCAGGGGACCCTTGGCACGCCTTTTATCTGGGGTGCAACAAATTCCTGGGGCGGGATCAGGACCAGAAATTTTCAGTATAACCAGTGTGAGAATGCCGATGATATCGAACCCGAGCGGATTGATGAAATCTGTGAGGAGACCATGGGGCCTTATCACATGACCGGCTGCTTCGGGTGCCAGGTCCACTGCCGCGCACAGTACAAAATTCCTTCAGGCCCCTATGCGGGAAAATATGATGAAGGGCCGGAATACACCTCCCAAGGGGCATTTGGAGGAGAGCCTGACTGCAAAAATGCCGTTACCGTATTGACCGGTAATCACTTAGTTGACCAGTATGGCATGGATAACCTTGAAACCGGCAGTATTATCTCCTGGGCCATGGAGCTCTATGAACTGGGAATAATTACCAGCAAAGATACGGACGGCCTGGATTTGAAGTTCGGTAATGACGAAGCGCTTCTCGAAATGATAACACGAATCTGTTATAGAGACGGGTGGCTGGCTGATACCTTGGCGGACGGAGGTATCCCGGCATCAGAGAAGATAGGAAAGGACTCATTCAGTTATCTCATCCAGGTCAAGGGCATGAGCAACCTGCACTCGGACGAGAGGGCGACGCCGGCGCTTGCACTTAATATAGCCACCGGTTCAAGGGGTTCCGACCACCTGAGAAGCCGGCCTGCTATTGATCTCTATCATTTGCCGGAAGAGGTCCTGCGAAAAATTTACAGCAACCCGGTTCCTTATGATGGTCCTTTGAGTTCTGAACACACGTCTTATGACGGCAAGCCATGGATGGTTTTCTGGCAGGAGAACTGTTACATGGGCGTGGATTGTCTCGGTATTTGCAAGTATCATACGACGTTCCTCGGTGCGACTCTTCCAAATTTTGAAGACTGGACGAAAGTGCTCTATTACAATACCGGACTCGAGATGACCCCCAAAGAGATCTGGGACGTGGCAGAAAGATGCTATAATATAGAGAGACTCTTTAACCTGAGGGAAGGACTGCAAAGAGAGGATCTCAAAAAAGGCGATATGCTGAATCACCGGTATTTTGACGAACCGTGCAGACGCGGGGCGATCGATGTTATCGGTGCCACGATAGATAGAAAAAAATTCAAAAAGATGATTGATGAATACTACGGTCATCACGGCTGGGATGAAAACGGCGTTCCCACACCGGAGACGCTTAAGAGGCTCGGACTGGATCAGGAGCCGTCCCACTTGCTTTGATTTCGTATTGTTTAGGAAAATAATTTTGTATTCAAAAACGTTTTTTGAAGATTATATGTGGAAGGAGAAAATCAATGGAGAAAGTCCTGATGATAAATTACCAGAAGTGCACCGGCTGTCGGCTGTGTGAACTTGTATGTTCGGTAATGCATGATGGGGTTTCCAACCCCGCGAGAAGTAGGATTAAAGTTATGAAATGGGAGGCTGAGGGTCTCTATGTTCCCATGTCCTGCCAGCAGTGCGAGGATGCGCCCTGTATGAACGTATGCCCGGTAAAGGCCATATCCCGTGACGAGGACCTGGGTTTCGTGATGGTCGATTATGATATATGCATCGGCTGCCGCTCATGCGTGGCCGTGTGTCCTTTCGGCGCCATGAATTATAATTCCATCGACAAAAAGGTTTTCAAGTGTGACCTTTGCGGTGGTGACCCACAGTGTGTAAGGTTCTGTGAGGTAAATGCCATCGAATATGTCGATGCCGAACGTCTCAGTATTTACAAAAGGAAGGATGCGGCAGAAAGATTGTCCGTTGCACAAAAGGAGGCCGGGGCTTTACAGGCGGCCATGTGATTAATATCCCGGGTCAGTCTTGTCTAAAATAGGTTTTAGTTTTGGAAAGGGCTTTGACTCAAAACCTTTTCAAATCATTAGACGAATACCCCCCCCTTTTTTTACAAAAAAAGGGGGGGGGGTCCGCCAGGCGGGCAGTCCTAAGCCTCTGAACTCATACTATTTTATTTGGAATAAAGACCGAGACATAAAAGTGGAAATGAATAAAATTGAATTGCTTTCAGTCGGTGTAGACGTTGGAAGCTCAACAAGTCATTTAGCTTTTTCAAATCTAGTATTGGAAGAAGACGTAAAGTCTCCGTCTCGTCGGTATCAGATACAGGAAAGAAAAATAATTTATGAAGGGAGGATAATAAACACGCCCTTATTAGAAGATGATACCATTGATATCGAAAGATTATCCGTTTTTTTCCTGGAAGAATATAAGCGAGCAGGGATTGACCCGGAAGATATTCAAAGTGGAGCGGTTATTGTAACAGGAGAAACGGCTAAGAAACGAAATGCAAAACAGATAGTAGACGGGCTGTCCAATGGGGCTGGAGATTTTGTAGCAGCAACAGCAGGGGCAAATTTTGAAAGCTTGATCACTGCAATGGGTTCTGGCGCGGTAGCCAGGTCAAAGGATTACAATAAAGCAATATTGTCTTGTGACATTGGTGGAGGAACCTCTAACATTGCCATATCAAAAAATGGAGAAGTTTTATCTACGAGTTGTGTATCCATAGGGGGCAGATTACTTGCCGTAAATCCTGAAGGAAAGATTTGGAGAATTGATGGACCCGCGATGAAGGTCATGAGACATATTGGGCTGAATTACAAAATAGGTGAACAAATTCCAAAAGAGGATATTGAAAAAATAGCAGAAAAGTTTGCCGAAGTATTAATGGAGGTCATTACCGGACCCGCGACGTCCTCTTTGGCCAAACAGCTCATGATGACCGATGACTTGATTTTTCCTGATAAAATAGAGGAATTTTCTTTTTCAGGAGGCGTCGCAGAATTGATGTATGGGGATAGTGGCAATTACGATGATATGGGCCGGGTTTTGGCCGACAAAATAAATTTTTTGACACCCAAATTAATTGCCCCGGTTATAGAGCCTGAAAACAAAATCAGGGCAACCGTCATCGGGGCGGGCGCATATTCGTTATCCATTTCCGGTTCCTCCGGGTTCATGGATGATAGAATTTCATTTCCCATAAAAAATATCCCCGTACTCAGGGTGGATGTTGATGAATCACGATTAAGCCTTGAACACGTCATATCACAGACAAAGGCATCATTTAAAAGATTTGGTCTAAAAGAAGGCGAAGAAATTGTTGCCTTATATTTCGAGGATCCGGTTAAGGCATATTATCCCGCATTGGAGTTGTTTGCAAAATCCATTGAAGGCGCTCTTACCAATTCCATTGATAATAAAATACCGATTATTCTGATCTTTCAAAAGGATATCGCATGCGGTGTTGGAAACGTCATTCGCAGGGAAACCGGTCTGAAATCGAATTTGCTGGCCTTAGATGAATTAGTTTTGAAAGAAGGAGATTGGATCGATATTGGTGAACCATTGGTTGATGGTCAAGTTTTTCCCGTTACCGTAAAATCGCTCGTTTTCAACAGGAATTGATTGCCGGACCATTTGGGGGCACGATACACCATACCACTTTGCTACTCTGGACCAAGGCGACCATGTCGCAGGATCCCTGTTTGCCATTCTTGAAGATAATCCTGATTCCCACTCAAACAGTATGTAAAGCAAATATCTACCACTTGCCCTCATCTGTTTATTATGTAATATTTTTAATCTCGTTGCAGGGTCGACCACTGTGCCGACCTAATCGTCGGGCACAGTAACCCGTTCTACGTTTTCCAAGAAAATCCCCGGGAATGAGGTATAAAAGATTTCATCCACTGAAATGACAGATAAATCAAGAGAGCGGATGGCCATTATTGCCAGCTATGTTGAGGGTGAGACCTACGGCCTTTTAGGACCTCAAATGGCCGCTACCGTGATCCGGGAAAACACGCCCTACGATTGTATTGTCATTGCAGTGGGCCGGGAAGACGACAAGGCCCTTCTCAAAAAGGCCTTAGCCGAATATTTCGGCACAAAAAGACCCGTCATAGGCTTCTCTACCCTGAGCGGTCGAGAAGACCTTTTTGCGCTCTCAGGAGAACTCAAAGATGAGGGGGCAATAACAATCCTGGCAGGTCCCCAGGCCGATGTTGATTACTTAGGGGAGACTGGCTGGCAGAATCATTCACACCGGTTCCCCGGTCTTTCAAAGAGCTTCTCCTTTTCCCTGCACGGACCTGCCGAGCAGGCAATCACCCTTTTGCATAACCTTGATAAGGATGAATGGTGGGACAACCCCGGACTGCTTTACCTCAGGGAAGACGGGGCAATGGACCAAAACCCAAAAAACGCCTGGAATGAGAGGTTCTTGAGCAGGGTCGAATGGAACAACATTTTCAGGATAGGAGACTCCGGGCTTATTCCGCACAATATCAGTACGGGACAGGTATTGCAGCACATAGGATGCCCGCACGCGGCCCGCGGCAAATGGGCCGAAATAGATTACCCCTCTTCCCTGACCGGAAAGGAAGGACACAAGGTCAGGCTCCTTCTAAAAGGATGCAGTTTCTGCGATGTGGCGGTCGATAAGGGGTTTTACGGGGCTTTGAGCATGGAAACGGCTGTCGTTCAGATTAGCTGCCTTCCGGAGACCGGTGACGACAGGGAAGTCCCCCTTGCGCCGATCAACGAGAATCCCCTCCCCGGGTTAACCGGGTTGCTGACAG
>DAOUXC010000113.1 GCA_030666795.1 Desulfobacteraceae bacterium | reverse complement strand
GTCCTGGTTGGCCATTAGGTAACTCTTTAAATTGTAAAGAGACTTTTTTGACAGGATTTACAGGATATTCAGGAATAAAAACATCAAAACGCATCTATTGAGACTTTGCCCTGTTTGTTCGCTTGAAATAAAATCTTGTATATCCTGTTATCCTGTCAGAATTATTCTTGTGCATATTTCTCGATATCGGCCAGGACCCATTTTTCAACGGCATCCTGCCCGTGGATAAGATTTTCGATTTCGCTCTTGTCTGCGGGCTTGATTTTGTACATCCAGCCCTTGCCGTAACAGTCGTCATTGATCAGTCCCGGATTTGTCTCCAGTTCCTCATTTACTTCCGCCAGTTCTCCATTTACAGGCGCAAAGACCTTTCCCAGCCACTTTCCCGATTCCATCTTGGCAAATTTTTTCCCTACTTTCAGTTTTTTGCCTTCATCCGGAAGCTGGACGTAAACTATCTCTCCTGCCATCAACTGGGCAAAATCATCCATGCCCATAACCAGGAGATCCCCCTCTTCCTTGACCCAAAAATGATTCTCCTCATAATGCAGTTCGTCCGGCATGTTGTATTGATCAATCTTCATGTCCTTTCCTCCTTTGTTCTTCTTTACACCAATGGTAAGAATTCAACCACTAAGGGACTTCGGAAATCCTCAATTGTTAATCCCGCCAGAGGCGGGCAAGTGTTTCATTCACCGCCCCTTGGGGCGTTCAATGTTTTTGTTTTTGATACCCCGCTGCTTGCGGCGGGGCAGTTCATTTGTTTTGGAACTTGGCTTTCCTGCTGCCATGTCCGTGCCCTGAGACCGCATTCAACGCCAAGACCAATGGGGACAAAATAATATGCAACAACCGGCTGAAAGGCAAATAGGCGAAAAATGCACCCGTCAGAACGGCATGGACATACCAGATGTATCCATAGACTTCAGGCAAGCCGGATGTATCCGAGAATAACATGCTGATACCGTATCCCGCAATTGCATAAGTTGAACCGTCCGGAAAGCCTGTCATGGCAATGCGCATGCCTTCAAGGATAAAACCTATCAACACGATTCCGGCAATAAGAGCCAGGGCCAGATAATCCCGCCCGGGCAGACCGGTGGTCTTATCATGCTGCTTAATGGCTCCACGCATTAAGGCCAGTACGACCCCCAAAATGATCATGGCCCCGGTCATATCAAACAATAAGGCCGTTGCCGGATGGTTCTTATCGAGCATGGCCCAAACCGGTTCCCATTCAGGTTTCCAGAGGGAAGCGATTAATGCCACAATCCCCCATGAGAACCTGAAGACAAAGGGGAGAAAAATCAGGCTGTGGATGAACCAGCGTGTCTTGGACTGCCTGAAAAGCCTTCTTTGAAGGAGGACATCCAGGAACATGGCCTTTATGATCAAGATTAGCTTTCGAGAAAAAACGGCCTTTACCGCACTCCATAACAGCATAAAGAATTTGTAAAAGGAATTAGCGGGACTCTGGCCGGGCAGGGATCCTGTCAGCCAGACCGAAAGGGTCAATATGAGACCGGCCAAAAAAATGATCAGCGCAATAATGGTTGTCGTATCCCCCACGGAAAATGTTGCGGCATGGCAGGGCATGCACAGGATGCCTTTTGCGGGTAGTATCATGCTTACTGCATTGACCCGGTTTCCCTTTGAATGGCACCTCAGGCAGGATGCCTCCCCCTTTGGAAGAATCACTTGATGGATTTCAGAGGCCTTTCCGGTTTTTCTTACCCTTTCCCACAAGACAATTTTCGATAAAGCGTCCCTGACCGGTTCAATCCCTTTAAGATGACATGCCTCGCAGGCAACGTCCAGATGGGCATCGTGAGCCACTTTTTCATCATGGGGAAGATGGCACTGCCTGCAATCCCCGGGCTTTTGAGTATCGTGTTGAAAGGCGGTGGCTTTAGGATGACAGACCGTGCAGGCTATTCCGGCATGGGGCGTCGCATCATATTCTTTCACATTTATCAAAGGAACCAGTTTTCCGGTCATCTTCTGAGCAGAGGTCCCATTTTGAGCATGGCAGTGAAAGCACAGGCGCGTGATTATTTTTTCTTTGTAGGGATCTTCCGAATCAACCTGACGGTGGCAAGCCATGCAAGCCTCGTCCTTCGGGGAAAAATCAGGCAAGGCCGGTCTTGCTTCGTGACAGGCCCCGCACTGTTCACGGCCGGGTTTCGCGGGATCGATCCTTCCCTTTCGCATATCCTCGAGTCTTTGCTGGTAATGCGGATTATGACACTGAGTACAACGGGAATATTTTTTGGGGTCTGTTACCTTTATAGCTCCATGCAGACCATTATCCAGGTTGTCCAAGACGTCGTCATGACAGGACAGGCATTTATCAACGCTGAAAAAGTCAGTGAGTTTTTTGTTTACATTCGCGGGATCCGGGTGAAAATCCAGGTCGGCAATGCTTTCGTGGCAGTCCCGGCAGGAGTTATCCATGTGGGCCGACATATGAAACTTCCCGGCATCTATCCACCATGAGGCCTCTGAGAGAGACAGATTAAATACAGAGGTCAAGCTTACGATGAGGATAAATATTGATTTCATGACTGTCTTTTAACTGATCAATAGTCAATCGCGGTTAGTATCATATTTTATAAGACTAAAAAAACCCTTTTTAAAAGACAAAGTCAAGAGACTATTTAAATGGCCGGAAAAATAATGCGCAGGACTAAAGGAAAAGACAAAGAGTGATTTCACCATCATGCCTCGCCGTCCATTCTTATCAGGGACTCCCAGCTCCGGTCAGCCCTCTCCTGTGCAGCTTTGACCAGATCTTCGCTCATCTGGCGAAAACGACCCTGGGTTTTGAAATACTCTTTTAAAGGGATTTTCTTTTCAGGATAAACATTGATTTTGTATTTCCCGTTTTCTACCTCGTAAATCGGAAAGACCTTTGCCTGGGTCGCCATGCGGGTGATTTTAATTGACATGGCAGGATCGATCCGCCATCCCGGGGGGCAGGGTGAAAGCAGATGAATAAACTTCGTGCCTTTGATGGTGCGAGCCTTCTTGAATTTTTTTATCATATCGTCCGGATATGCCACCGAAGCCGTCGCGACATATGGGATTTCATGCGCTAACATGATCTTCTCAATGTCCTTTTTCTTTTCCTGCTTGACAGCACCCGACGGCGTGGTGGTCGTCCATGCACCCATGGGCGTGGCTCCGGAGCGCTGTATACCCGTGTTCATGTATGCCTCATTATCATAGCACACATACAGGATGTCGTCGTTCCGCTCGGCAACGCCCGAAAGCGACTGTATCCCAATATCAAAAGTTCCACCGTCTCCGGCCCAGGCCATAACAACCACGTCTTCCTCACCTCTCATATCAAGCCCGGCGCGAATACCGGACGCCGAGACCGCGGCCGTCTCAAAAAGGACGTGAACTACCGGCACCTTTAGGGTCGAATAGGGATAGACACCAATAATTATTGTCCAGCAGCAAGCGGGAACAGCAATAACCGTCCGCTCTCCCAGGCCCTTGAGTGCAAGTTTCATGGCTAACGAAGCACCGCAACCCTGACATGAGAGCATACCCGGCTGTGCCAGGTCCTCTCCGGTCATCAATTCACGTGGTATATCAAAAGTCTTTTGCATGTTAAACCTCTACAAATTGAAGATTGACTATTTGAGGAAGTCACTTCGCTCCATTATCTTAACTATACAAACACACAATTATTTCAAAATCAGAAGAATTCCTTAAATCTTCAATATTCAATCGAAAATATTCAATTAAGTGAAGACTGAAAAAAACGCCAGAAAATTATTCTGCCGGGAAAACACGTATCCGGTTAAATACTTACTGCTTCAAGCCCCAGAAAAGGGGCACGTCTTTTGGTTTATCATTTTCAAGGGCATAGTTGATAATGCCTTCCACATCATCGGGTGTGACATCCCGGCCGCCTAAACCCACAACAACAGGGTAAATTACAGGCCGGGTCTCCGAATTATAGAGGACTGCCTGAACCTCATTAGCAAAAACACCGCCCAGACCGGCAGAGATATTGCGATCAACGACCACTACCTTAGGGACCGTGCCCAGCACCTTGAGCCAGCGCTCAACCGGCACTGGCCTAAACATACGCAGTTTCATCATGCCTACACTTTTTCCTTGCTCACGCAATTTGTCCACGACAATGCGGGTAACAGAAGTAATGGTCCCGGCGGTAACTATAATAAGTTCAGCATCATCGGTACGATACTCTTCAGCTATATCATATTCCCTGCCGAATTTGTCATGAAATTCGCTGCACACATCCGAGTAGTGTTCCAGGACTTTCAGGGAGTCTTTGTGCATAACATATCGCTCTTCATAATAGCAGTCAGGACCTATCATCCCGCCGAACGTGCGTGGGTTATCCACGTCAAGCCTGAACTCGGGCCGGTATGGTGGAAGGAATTCATCGACATCTTCTATGTCCGGTATATCCACAATCTCCGAGGTATGACTCAGGAAAAAGGCATCATAGGTGAGCATCACGGGCAGTAATATTTTTTCTGCCAACTTATAGGACATAATGACGCTGTCAAGGACTTCCTGGTTTGATTCGCAATAGATCTGCACCCAGCCCGTGTCTCTCTGGGAGACGGAATCGGTTTGATCGGCCCAGATGTTCCAGCCGGGCCCAACTGCCCGGTTCACGTTGGAAAGCACTATGGGCAGCCTGGCGCCCGCAGCCCAGTGGAGGACCTCGTGCATCAAGAGCAATCCCTGACTGCTGGTAGCTGTGAATGATCGAACACCGGCAGTTGAAGAACCCACCATGGCCGCCATTGCGGAATGCTCACTCTCCACCTTGATAAATTTAGCGTCCAGTTCACCCCTTGCACATATCTCGGAAAGCTCTTCCACAATAGTCGTCTGGGGTGTAATCGGATAGGCTGATATAACGCCGACACGGCAAAGCCTGACTCCCTGGGCAACAGCAAAATTTCCTTTGATTACCTGTTTCAAATTATAACTCCCCTTTTGATTGATAATTGGTGATTGACTATTGCAAATCGTCAACTTGTATCGAAATTTCTTCGGCTATCATGGTTATGGCGTTTCGAGGGCATTCCGTAAAACAGATGCCGCAGCCCTTGCAGTAGTCGTAGTCTATGGCATAACCGAATTGCCCTTCCCCCCTGACCAGCACTGAAACATCAGGACAGAAAATGAGACAGTTGTCACATTCCGTACACCGTCCGCAGTGCATGCAACGCGCTGCTTCCTTTTGGGCCTGATCTTCATCAAAAGTCTTGCCATAGGCATCAAATGAACCCCTGCGCGCATCGGCATTCACGACTTTTTTGTCAACCTGTGACGCTTTGATAAAATAGTCGTACACGATCTTTTCCGAATCAACGACCTTTTCATTGTTTTGAGATACCGGGTTCACGGGAGCCCACCCCATATACTTGGAAAAGCTCAAGGCCCGGCCGTCACCAATGGCGATTTTCTTAAACACTTCTGAAAAATCCGTGCCTTTCCGGTCACAATCCATGACGATCGAGGCTTTCTTTCCGGCGGCTACGGCATGCACCACGGTATGGGGCATATCTATGATGTCACCGCCCGCAAAGATTTTTGCCCCGCCCTCATCCGCGGTTTTGACCTGCATGCCTTCATTGACCTCTACAACACGGTTTTCCGTCTTTACAATACCCTTAAGATAATCGAAGGCCGGTATCTCCCCGATCGCGGTCAGGATGCTGTCGGTCTCCACTTCAAAAAGGGCACCCTCTTTTTTTACCGGGCGCCTCCTGCCACTCTCGTCAGGAGGACCTAATTCCATCTTACAGCACACTAACCTTTCTATGTTGCCGTCATTATTGATCTCGATATTCTCCGGTGCGGCAAGGAAGCGGAACTCGACGCCTTCCTCTCGCGCTTCCTCGACTTCCGCGGGATGGGCGGGCATTTCGGTTTCCGAGCGACGGTAGATTACGATAACTTTCGAGCCCAATCGAACGGACGTCCTCGCGGCATCGATTGCAGTGTTGCCCCCACCTATGACCGCTACCCTTTTGCCAAGATCAACATCCTCGCCAAGGGCCACTTTCTTGAGCATGCCGAGGCCGCTCATGATAAGGTCACTCTCATCCTCGCCTTTCAGATCAAGCTTTGCGCTTTCATGCACACCGGTAGCAAGGAAGATGTAATCATAATCATCACGAAGCTCATTCAGAGTAATGTCTTTCCCAACAGAGGTATTCGGCATCAACTCGATGCCCATGTTTTTCAGACCCTTAAACTCTTCTGCCACAACCTCCCGGGGCAGGCGGTAAGCGGGGATTCCCACGCGAAGGATTCCACCCATCTCGGGGAGCATTTCAAACATGGTTACCCTGAAACCTAAGAGCCTGCCGTAGTATGCAGCCGACATGCCTGCAGGACCGGAACCGATCACGGCAAGTTTCTTTCCGTTATATTCAGGCACATCCGGATGGGGTGTAGATAACTCAACCCGGTCGCCCACAAAACGCTCCAGTTCGTTGATGCCGACAAAATCGTCGAGATGCGCCCGGTTGCAGGAAGCCTCGCAGAACCTGAAGCAGATACGACCCAGAATCGCGGGGAAAGGCTGTTCCCGTTTTAAATGCCAGTAGGCTTTATCGTATTCCCCTTTTTGCACAAGTTTTATCCAGCCTTCAATATCATTCCCCGCAGGGCACGCATTCTGACAAGCAGGCACTTTGTCTTCATAAATGGGTTTAATAAATCGCCAGCTACCTGTCATGTTGTGGAGCATTGTGCCCATGGATATGTTCATTGGAGGGAAATCACGCCAGGTCTTCAACTCGTATGTTTCGGCCGATTCACTTCGCTTTTTCATAGTCATCAAAACGATTCCTTTCATATACAGGACATTGATTTACGCGCATGAACGCGGGGGCTCTTTTTGTCATACATGAAAGCCCGATGATCCGCGTTTATCATTGTCCTTTTTTATCCCTCAACCATCCGTTCATACGCGGCATGGGCCGCCTTTTTGTTATTCTCCTTTTTTATCGGGACATACTCTTCAATGGCCTGCTCAACAGACTCGATCTTAACCAGACCGGTGGCCTTTGAAAATGCTCCGACTATGGCAGTGTTGACGATCGGGTTGGAAGGCGATCCCAGGCGGTGCTCGACGGCCACGGATGCGGCATCCACCACATAAAGTCTGTAGTCGTCACCTAACAGATCCCTGTAGTAAGCAGGCTCCCGTTTGCTATTGATCACAACGGCGCCGTTCTTTTTCAATCCCTGTGTGACACCAATGGTTTCAAGCAGGGTGGGGTCCAGCACCACCACATGGTCGGGCTCGTATATCTGGTTGCGCAGGTTGATCTGTTTTTCATCAATACGGCAAAAAGCTGTGACCGGAGCGCCTCGGCGTTCCACACCAAAGGCAGGAAATGCCTGAACATATTTATTTTCGATAAAAAATGCGTGGGCCAGGACTTCCGATCCGATGACCGCGCCCTGGCCGCCACGACCGTGAAAACGGATTTCTTCCATGAGTTGCTCCTTGGTAATTGTTCAGTGTCCATTCCGTCTGAATTGGACACAAATGAGTGCGCTTTTTTGGTTTATGGAGGGGCACTATTCAGGCATGTCGCCACTGTAAATCATCCATCAGACCTGCCCGCCTGACGTACCGTCTGCCATAAAACCGTGGATGGCGGGCAGGCGGGTTTTTGTTGAAACCTGAACCCCTGAAACATTTTAACCGTGACCGTTTTCCATTGCCTTGAGTACCAGTTCAGTAATATCAACTACATTGAGATCGACCTTCTGCCTTCTCACACTTCCCTTGATCGTTCGGACACACTGCTGGCATGAGGTCACAACGGTTTTGGCCCCGGTTCTCTGTATTTCCTCGATCTTTTTCCGGGCCACGGTCCCGGATAGACCGGCATCGGCCATCTCTAAGTTACCCCCGCCACCGCAGCAGACACTTTTCTCACGGTTGTTCTCCATTTCCACCAGGGTAAGGCCGGGAATCGACTTTAATATATCCCTTGGCGCATCAAATTCACCGCCGTTTCTGCCCAGATCACAAGGATCGTGGTAGGTAACCGCTGTGTTCACTTCCCCTAAACGTATGGTGCCGTCTTCGATCATCCTTTTAATAAACTGGGTATCATGAAAGAGTTCCAGGTCGGTATCGTAATATTCCTTCCAGGTTCGGTAACATGAAGGACAGGAAAAGACGACCGCTTTTGCACCTGACCCCTTTACCTTATCTAAGTTGTGCTCCATCATTTTGCTGAGTTTTTTGGTATCCCCGGCACCAACCAGGGGAAAGCCACAGCACCATTCTTCGCCGCCCAGGATGGAAAAATTTACGCCGGCGGATTCGAGTATGCGGACAAGATTTTGCGGAATTCCCTGGACCATGGGAAAAAAGGAGGCCACACAGCCCACAAAGTACACGATATCGGCCCGGTCCTTCTCGTACATATGATCCGGCAGGTCTGCCATGTCATCCCGCCAGTCCCCCCGCTCCGAGTTATCCTCATCGGAAATGTTATGATTTTCGAGAAGTGACTTGACCACGGGTTCCACATTTGGGTGAAGGCCTCTCTTCCTGACGATTTCCTCCCGCATACCAACAAGAACCTCTTTAAGCTCCACACCACTCGGACACGTCACGGAGCAGGCCCCGCATAGAAGACATTTCGCAAAGATATCCCTGAAATGCTCACTTATCTCCAGGTCTCCCGCGGAATAGCGTTTGGCCAACTGGATCTTTCCCCTCGGTGTGTACTTCTCCAGGAAAAGCTCTTTACCAACCGGACAGGTCGCTAAACAAAGGCCGCACTTTATACACTGATCAAATTCATCCGCAATATTGTCAGGTAACATATTTTTTTCACTTTCTTATAATTAAAAGATTTAAAGGAAACTGCCGGGGTTCAGGATATTGTTGGGATCAAAGACCCGCTTGATGCCCCGCATCAGGTCTATGGATGTCTGCGTAAATTCCATTGACATAAACCTGTCCTTGGCAATACCTATACCGTGCTCCCCGGAAAGGGTGCCGCCCATCCCCATTGCCGCTTCATACAACTCCACCAGCGCCTTATCGACCCGTTCCATCTCTTCTGTGTCGCGAAGATCGGTCATAATCAGGGGGTGGAGATTCCCATCCCCGGCATGGGCCAGAACGCCGATCCTCAGTTGATATTTATCCGCAAGCTCCACGATCTTTCTAATGATCGCGGGAAGCATCTTCACCGGGACCGTGGCATCCTCAACAATACAATTCGGCATGACACTTGCGACAGCACCGAAGGCGGTCCTTCTTGCCTGCCACAGTTTGTCCGCCTCCTCCGGAGTGCTCGCCCTTTCTACATCTACGGCACCTCTCTCCTTACAGAACTTCTCGATCCTCTTTCCCTGCGCCTCGACCAGGACCTCCTCACCATCCACCTCTATCAAAAGCAATGCCTCCGCTTCCTTCGAAAATTCGGCTCCACCGTAATCGCTGATAACGTCGAGAACAGTCCTGTCGATCAATTCCAAAGTGGTAGGGACGATGCCTGAACCTATGATGGCCGAAACTGTGGTTGCGGCGTCATCAAGATCGGAATAGATGGCCTGAAGAGTGGCCTTTGCCGGGGCCGAGGGGACCAGTCTGAGCGTTATCTCGGTAAGGATACCCAGGGTACCTTCGGAGCCACACATGAGCCTTGTAAGATCATATCCGCTCACGTTTTTCAGGGTCTTGCCGCCCGTCCTGATCACATCACCGGAAGGAAGGACGACCTCGAGGCC
>DAOUXC010000297.1 GCA_030666795.1 Desulfobacteraceae bacterium | reverse complement strand
GTCACCGGTTCCCCATCCCATAATAGCGACAACTTTCATCCTTTTTAAAAGTTTATATTTGGTAAGGGCTTCAGGGATACGGTAACCATAGTCAAACCATGTGTATTTTATCTTTTTTCCATTGACTCCACCCGCGTCATTCATGTAATGGAAGGCCTCTGCCATACCAAGGGCATAGTCCTTACCCACATCCGAGGTAGCGCCTGTTGTGTCCATAATACCACCGATCCTAATGGTCTTGGCCACCGCGGCCGTGGAAAACCCAACCAGGAAAACCACTGCCAGACATGGAACCAAAAACTTTAGAAAAATGCCTTTTTTCATAGGTTCTTCCCCCTTTATTCTGATGAAAAACATATATTGCCTATTGTTAATAACGATAAGACCAAGATACGAAAAATAGGTTCACCTCCTTTCCACGGATATGGTTATTATGGTTAAATAGTTGACTGGTTAATATGGTTATTCCTCCGACACGGTCGGATCATTCCATATTAATATGAAAACGGCCACAGGTTAAAGTAATTCTTTATCTGCCACCACCTGTATGAAAGACCGCGAGGCTCATAGATCAAAAAGGCGCATATTGCAAGGCCAAAGGCCATATCCTTAATAAAGGCAAATTTAACAATTAAAAATTCCAGGGATTCATATTCGGAAAGTGGAATAACCGCCATCTGTAAAATTTCCATAATCATGACCATAAATATGGAACCGTATATGGCCCCGTTTATACCGGCACCGCCGATCAGGATTACGCCCACCAACCAGAGTGACCAGAACCAGGGAAAATGCTCAGGGCTCAGGGCCGCACAGTTACACACCCAGAATGCACCTGCAAGACCTGCAAGAAATCCGGCCACAAAGAAATTCAACAATTTGTACCAGATGATATTGATCCCTAATGTCTCCGCGGCAATGTCATTGTCCCTTATGGCTATCCAGGCCCTTCCAACCCTGCTCCTTAGAAGATTGGCCATAATAATAACCGAAAAGGTCAACAGGATGATCATCAAATAATATCTCTGAGTATCCGTCTCTATGGCCCAGGGGCCTATCTTGATGGTACCCGGCGGAAGTGAGAAGGCCTGTCCACGGCCCCCGATCTTGCTGACATACTGGGTGAGGATAAAGTCCACTGTGATAAACTGGGCCGCCATGGTTGTCAAAATAAGGTAAAAGCCCTTGACCCTGGCTGAGGGGAGACCAAAGAGAACACTCCAGAAGCCGGCAACAATAGCAGCGACCAGGATGCTGATGGGATAGGCAAGCCCCAGGTCAAGGATAACCTGAGGCCAAGGGAATTTCAGGATCAAAAGTGTGCTGGTATATGCCCCCACGGCCACAAAGGCGGCATGACCTAATGTGATCAGGCCGGCATAACCTATAAGGAGCTGAACGCCTAATGCTCCCATGGCAGTGTAGCCGATCATGTTGGCAACACCAAGCCAGTATGAATCGAGGATTATCTCATATTTCGATAATAGCGGGATTACAACAAAAACGAGCAAAAGGAGTAAAATCATCTTCCCCTTTATAAGTCTGCTCTGCCACCAACCCTGATCCTCAGTATAGTTCTCATGGTAATCACCGCAAGGAAGCCAAACTGTTGTCATAACAAAACCTCTTTCAAATGCCTAAAGTTGACATAGCCGCAAAAAGGCGCAAAATACGCAAAAAAATAAAACCTTATTCCTTAATGTTTACTGCCTACTCCTTACTTCTTACTGTAGTTTACTCCTTACTGTCCTTTTACATCCTTTCAATCTTTATCCAGCCCCACAAGCCGTAAGGCTTAAAGAGCAGAAAGACCGCCATAAAAGCAAATGGAAAAATTTCCTTTACCCCTCCGGGGAAATACGCATCCAGGTAAGTGCCTGCGAAATTCTGCAAAATGCCGATGGTTATCCCGCCCACAACGGCCCCGGGGACGGAATTAAGACCACCCAGGACCACGGCCGGGAGCACCAATAATCCCAGATAGCCCACAGATATGTTCACGCCGTTGATATTTCCCAGAAGCGCTCCCCCCACACCTGCGGACATAAAGGCAATGGCCCAGGATGCGGCATAGACGAACCGGGCGCTGACCCCTAAGGAGAGTGCTGCAGTCTCATCGTCTGCCGTGGCCTGCATGGAGAGACCCCATCGTGTGTACTTGAAGAAACAGACAAAGACAATAAAGAGGACTATAGCCAGGACAAAGGACCAGAAATAGACAACCGAAATTTTCAAATAGCCGATGGTAAACGGCTTGAGAGAAAAGATGGCGGGCTCAAAGACTCTGGTATCCGTTCCCCAGATACATTCAATCAAGCCTTTGAGGAAAAAAGACAGCCCGACCGTTACCATGATTACGGCCAGGATCGGCTCTCCTATGAGCCTGTCCAGGAAAATTCTTTCCACTAAAATTCCGAGGGCAATACCGATGACCAGAGTACACAGGATGCTCAAGACGAATGGAACGCCCATTGAATAAAAGGCAAGGGTGACATAGGCCCCCATGAGGGTCAGTTCTCCCATGGCTAAGTTCAATACCCCCGAACACTTGTAGATCAACACCCAGCCCAAGGCAACTAAGGCGTATATTCCACCCACCATGATCCCTGTAGTCAACGTCATTAAAAATAATTCCATTCATTAACCCCCTTTATTCAATAGACAGGGCTGTCACCCCTTGCTGCCCGCTAATTACCGCCCGTTTTCTGGATGCGAAGATCCGTCTTGATACGCTGTGTCCTACCATCCTCATAGGTAATGGTCATGTCCAGATGGACGCTATCCATATCATCTTTATAAAGGCTTTCCACAATGTCCTTGTACCTGTCTCCCATGAAACCCCTTCTGAGCTTACTGGTCCTGGTCAATTCATCATCATCCGCATCAAAGGCCTTGAAGAGGTTTACGAATTTTTTTATCTTAGCCGGTTCCGGAAGATCCTTATTGGCCTCTTCTATCTGTTTCTGGATAAGATCGTAGACCTTTTTATTCTGGGAAAGCTCAGGATAGCTGGTATAGTTGATTTTATTCTCATCGGCCCACTTGCCGACCACGGAATAATCAATGCACATGACCGCAGTCACATAGGGGAGTTTATCACCAATTACCCACGCATCCTGTACATGTGGACTGAATTTGAGCCTGCTCTCGAGATACTGGGGGGCAAAGGGCCTGTCATCATTAAGGGTCATAACGTCTTTTGACCGGTCAAAAACAACCAGATGCCCATCATCATCAATAAAACCGGTGTCCCCCGAATAAAGCCAACCATCTTTCAGGGTCTTTTCGGTTGCCTCATCATTTTTATAGTAACCTATGAAGACCGACGGGCTTTTGGATAGGATCTCCCCGTCTTCCGTGATCTTTATCTCGGTTCCGGGTATGGCTGTTCCTACCGTATCAAATTTAATGTCCCCGTCCCTGTGCACAACGGATATTCCGCCTATCTCCGTCTGTCCGTATATCTGTTTCAGGTTTACGCCTAAGGCATGGAAAAAGCGAAAATGATCCGGGCCCATGGCCGCCCCGCCCGTATAACAGTGCCGTAGCCGTGACATCCCGAGGTGGTCCTTGAGCTTTTTCTGCATGATTATGTAGGCAAAATATTTCAAGGCCTTCCAGTGCCATGGCACCGGTTTTTTTTCAAAATTAAGCTCGCCGACGTGATACCCTATCTTTGTGGCTACCTCGTATGCCTTTCTCTTTATCCAGGTAGAATCGAGATATTTCACCTGCACCTGACGGGTCAAGCCCTCATAAAGCCTCGGGGCCGCAAACATGACATGAGGCCCGATCTCTCGAATATTATGCTGGGCCGTTTCAGGTTCCTCAGGGAAATTAATGGTATAACCAACCTGAAGGCCGCATGATATGGACATCATCTGCTCGCCGATCCATGCAAAGGGTAGATAAGAGACAAAATCATCCGTATCATAGCACGGGTCAAGAGACATGAGACTCTGGCCCATGCTCAACATATTCCAGTGGGTCAGGAGAGCGCCCTTGGGAAGGGCCGTCGTGCCGGAGGTATAAAAAAGGAGGCAGACATCGTTACCATTGCCTTCATTGATCATCTTTTCAAATAGGTCCGGTTCTTTCTTATCCAACTCTTTTCCGAGTTCTTGGACCTTTATTATACTGTGGAGGAATTCCTGGTGGTACCTTCTCATACCCTTTGGGTCATCCCATATGACATGTTCCAGTTTCGGGCAGTCAGGCATAATGGCTAACGCCTTATCCACCTCTTCCTGTGTTTCTCCAACAAAGAACATGCTGTCGGAATGGTCAATGATATATTTGACTTCCTCCATCATGCAATCCTGAAAAAGCCAGACAGGTATGGCGCCCGCGCACATGGCGGCCATTTCCGCCCAGACCCCTTCAGGCCTGTTATCACCGATCATGGCCACCTTATCTCCCTTTTTCAGACCGAGGCTTACCATTCCCAGGCAAAGATACTTTACCTTATCATGGTAGTCCTGCCATGTGTAAGGCAGCCACACTCCGAATTCCTTTTCTCTCATGGCTACCTTTTTTCTTCCGTATCTCTTGCACTGGCTCAAAAATAATTGCGGAATAGTCAGATCTTCCGTTATCTTTATACTTTCCTCAGCCATTTTATCTCCTCGATATATAAAGGTCTTCTGCGCCTAAATATGCCTTGACAACCTCAGGGTTCTTGCCGACCTC
>DAOUXC010000333.1 GCA_030666795.1 Desulfobacteraceae bacterium | reverse complement strand
TTCAAGAAGCCGAACCGTACCTG
Organism: Desulfobacteraceae bacterium; assembly: GCA_030666795.1. Lineage (GTDB taxonomy): Bacteria > Desulfobacterota > DSM-4660 > Desulfatiglandales > Desulfatiglandaceae > JAIOSR01. Next base: position 3,891 of record DAOUXC010000333.1, on the reverse strand, counting down.
GCGGTCAGGGGAGATATGGCCCATACACGGGTCTCCCATGACTATGCCCTCATCCTTATAAGACAGGAAGGAGGCGACAAAGGCATCGTCGAGCCGGCTGTTATTCTGCATGACGTGGGCTGGTCAAGACTGAAACCCCAGGAGATCTCCCTGGCCTTCGGAGTGCTTGCACAGGGCGAAGAGGCGGACCGGCTCAACCGCATTCATGAACTGGAAGGGGCCTCGATTGCCGGGCAAGTACTGCAGTCTCTGGATTATGACCCGCTCTTGATCGAAAAAGTCACCTCTATCATCCGGACACACGATTCGGGTCTTGATATTCGCTTACCGGAAGAGGGTCTTGTAAAGGATGCGGACAAGCTATGGCGTTCGTCTAAGGTCGGGTTCTGGGAGGAGGCTGAGAGACAGGATCTGGACCCAAAAAAACTCTACCGGTTCCTGAATGAGCGTTATAAGGAGTGGTTTTTTACTCCCACAGCCGTGACTTTAGCAGGAGAAGATCTCGAAGAAAGGGCCAAAGAGATCGATGCAAACCGGCAGGGCGTTACTGTTAAAACAAAATAGACGGGTTATCTCCATTTGAGCGGGCATTATCCCTGAGGGTACGAGGATCATATCTTCCAGCTTCACCGGAACCTGCTATAATTTCCTGACCCGGCATCTCAGGGACTTCAGGTTCGGGAAACCGGAAACAGGGTCAGCGTCTTTTATGGATGTCAACATATTGGCATTGCTTGACTCCCAGCCCTGGGCCATGTGTACGGTCCCCCGGCGGATATTGTCAGTAAGCCGGGCCTTGATTTGAATTTTTCCGGTTTCAGTCTTCACTTCCACCCTATCAGAATCTGATATCCCGAATTGCCCGGCAGTATCGGGATGGATTTCCAGGACAGGCTCGGGGGCCATTTTCATAAGTCGGGGAATGTACCTGAATTGCCAGTGGGTATAGGGGAGCAGATTGCCCCCGGTTGTCAAAATCAACGGAAACGCTCCTTCCGCTTCCGCCGGGTCCGGTTCCACATCCGAACGTATCGGAGAAGGATCGTACCCCATATTTTTCAGACGCTCTGAAAAAATTTCCACTTTACCCGAAGGCGTGTGGAATCCCTCCATTTCATATTTCCTGTAGACCCTCCGGTCATATTCATGGAAGCCCCCTTGGGCAATGAGGCTTTCATAGGAGACCCCCAGATCGCTCAGGAGATAATCAATTCCTTCTTTACAGCTCCTCCACGGGAAATACTCGCCGTATCCCATGGCATGGGCCAGTTTCACCCAGATCATCTGATCGGGGATACCGCACGCAGGCGCCGTCACGGCCCTTCTCAGTGTCACATGCGGCAGATTCAGATAAACGTTGATTCTTTGCTCATCCCGCTCCAGAAACGTGCATGCCGGGATCACAACGTCCGCGTAACGGCTGTCGGGAGACTCCACCATATCAATGACCAGTAAAAATTCCAGCTTTTTCAGGGCCTCCCGCGTGCGCCCGCTGTTCGGCCACTGAAGGGTGGGATTTCCGCCTGTTATGGTCATCCCTTTGATAGGGTATGGTTTTTCGTCAAGTATGGCCCGGGAAACGCAGAGGGCGTGCCCCTCTCCCCGGGCCTTGCAGAAGACAGGAAAGCGGTCCGCGCCAACAGCCGGAACAGTCGATGGGGGCATGGGTGTGGTGATATCTCTTATCAATGGCTTCGGGGTAAACAACTCCCCGCCCGGAACATCCAGATTTCCCGTAATAGCCTTCAGAACCGCAAGAAGCCGTGCCGTATTCACGCCAAAAGGATGATGCTCCAGACCGTTTCCGGTGAACATACAGGCGGGCCTGGTTTCCGCGTAGGCACGCGCCACTGTCCTGGCCTGTTCCGGCTCGATACCGGTGATATCAACGCCTTTTTCCGGTGAAAAGCGGGGTTTCGTAAGCTCTCCGCGCAGGGTCTCGAAACCGTTCACCCATTTGCTGGTAAAGACCTGGTCCCAAAGCTCTTCATTCACTATCACATGAAGCATGTTGAGGATCAGGGTTTCATCCGTTCCCGGCTTAATGGCCAGATGGATATCGGCCCTTCGTGCCGTCTCGGTCTTTCGGGGATCGATCACGATCAGACGGGTATTTGATTTCCCGAGCCGTCTCATTATTTTGGGGGGAACCGGCTCATGGGATACCAATGGATTGGCGCCCCAGACGATTATGAATCTGGAGTCGGCCACATCCGGCTTGGTGAGTCCGCCAAAAGTCAGCGTTTCCCCGAGGGTTCTGGAGGCATTGCAGATAGAGCCGACACTCATGAAATTCGGCGTACCGTAAACATTGGCAAATCGTTTCATGTAAAAACGGATTTCCTGGTGCCCCACACCTTCCCCATAATAGATAGCCAGGGCCTGAGGACCCCATTTTTCCTTCAACCTCTTCAGCCTGTCAGAGATATAATTGAGAGCGTCATCCCACGTGGCCTCACGGAGTCGGCCTCCGTGACGAATGAGAGGAGTTTTCAGACGTTTGGGTGAGTAGAACAGATCAAGGGCGGATTTGCCCTTGACACACATCCAACCCTTATTGAAAGGATGTGCCGGGTTGCCACGCACATGGACAGGTTTTCCTTCTTCCACGGAAACCAGAATGCCGCAACCATGGTCACACATTCTGCAAAGGGTGGGAATCTCTCTTTTTTCTGCCATGGCGCCTCGCAAAATCCTATGCTTCATGGTCTTGACATAACTCCAAACATGTCACCGGTATGGAAAAATAGGAACTTAACAAGCTGTGGTTCCTATTCCTTCTTTTACTTTGCGCGCGGGACAACCTGGACCTTTAGCATGACCTCGCCGTATCCGTAACACTCAACTCCCGTATCCGGGCATCGGACGTATCGCATGAAATGAAAGTCATCGGGCTCAAGGCCCTCGCTCAGCCTCTCGTTTATAAGGGCAACAGGGATCGTAAGTTGCGAAATCAGGTACACGCACATTTTTTTTGGACATAACCTGGATATGAAATTGCCATCAATGTCGAGTGTGAATGTCTGCCCTGTCTTATGCCCCGAATTGCAGTTTTTGGAATCAACGACTTCAGCCTGGATGGAATACTTTGAGGCCACCTGAGAAACTCGTTCCACCTGTCTGATCCGGTGACCTCCTTCATGAAACTTTTCGAGTTCCGATTCCGTGTATCCGACCCTTTGACCATACCTTTTAATGATTTCTTCTGTCATGCCTTCCCCCTTTTGAATATGTGCCTGACATTGAACAGGTTCCCCGGTGGGCGTTCATATTTTGCAGATGTATCGGTTTGGGGTTAAAAAGACGTCGTATAAGGATAACCTTATTTTATTGATGAAGGCAATCATTGTTGTCCGAAATAAATTTAAATTTGCATTTTGAATTCAGAAGAATGGAAGTTTTGAATAAGCTGCACCAGATCGCGGTTTTAAGATTCGTAAATCAAATGCATGTGCCCGCGGTCCGGTGTCAGCTTCATATTGGCAGGTGCTTCACTAAGCAATTTTTCCCGATACCTATTTGAGAATATATACGTCCGGGTAGTCCATAAGCTTCAGGGTCATGGCAATGACCCCCGCGACTGCCGGGACATCATGTATAACTACAAGACTGTTGCTTTTGTTTAACTCCTCCATCATGGGTTTAGAGAACATATTGCCGTAATCAACGTGGTTGGCGCCATTGACATGACATTTTTTATACTGTGCTTCATTACGAAAATCTACAAACGTGCAATTTTTCAGCTTTCTTGCGTCCGCTTCATTTATGATCAGCGAGCAAAAGTCCTTTTTGTTGACTGCAATGAGGTCCTCAAGAAGTTCTTTTTTGCCCACCGTGGCATACCGCGCCTTCTTCCATCCCTTTATACCGTCTCTCATCCAGTAGACATTC
>DAOUXC010000135.1 GCA_030666795.1 Desulfobacteraceae bacterium | reverse complement strand
TATAACCATGGATTTGAGTATGTGCCTTTTCTTGTAGTGGCCCATTTCATGGGCAAGAACGGAAACAAGTTCCTCTGTAGTCTGTTTTTCGATAAGGGTGTCAAAAAGGACGATCCTTCGAAATTTGCCGAACCCGGTGAAAAAAGCATTGGACTTGGTTGAGCGTTTTGATCCGTCCATTGTAAACACGCCTTTCATTTTAAAGTCCTGTGAACCTGCATAGTCATTAATGGCGTTTTTCAGGTCACCCTCCTCCAGGGGGAAAAATTTGTTGAAGATCGGCATTATAACGACCGGGGCAATAAATATTAGAAATAACTGGAAAAGTGTTATGGCAATCCAGCAATAGAGCCAGGCCCAGGGTCCCGCCTTTTCAAAAAACCACAGGACAACCGACAAAATGATTCCACCGATTATCGCAACCAGAAGCCAGGTTTTCAGTATATCCAGGACAAATGTCTTTGGAGTCGTCTTGTTGAAACCATATTTTTCTTCAATGACAAAGGTACTATAAATGGAAAAGGGGATCATCAGTATCTGGGATGCTAATATAAGCACGCCGGAGAAAACCAGACCGGTCAGGATACTCCCGAGATTGAAGCTTCGGGCAAACTGATCCACAAAATTAAATCCACCGAAAAGTATAAAGGCAATGGTAATAGGGGTCATAATGGAGTCGCTTACAATTCCAAAACGGGTGTTTTCTCTGAGATACTCCTGTGACTTTTTGTAGTTATCCGCATCATAGCAATCCCTGAACTCTTCCGGCAGTTCGGTTTTCACGTGCCGGGCATTCAATGTGTCAACGACCAGGTCCAGCAGATAGCTCCCGATCAGGATGGCAAGAATGATGACAAGAAAATAGTTCATTTACAATTCTCTTGAGTGATTTATTTTTTATACAAAAAATTTTCATATAATTCTAATTGAGGTAAAACCCGCATTCAAAAATACCATGCTAACTGCTGAAAGCTGACAGCTTCACAAGCGTGCATTTTGTGCTCAATTGGGGTATAAGCTATTTTGGCTTATATATCAATGCTGATAACCTCGTAAAAAGTCGCTTCGCGCCTTTTTGATAAGCGGAAGAGGGCTTTTCTCCCCAGCCATTTGAAGTGAATTCAAATGATTCCGCCCCCACCCTACCTCTGTAGAGGATTGATTGACTTTCTACGAGTCCATCAATACTGCTAAATCCAGGGTAGAAAAGCCTATGTGAAATTGTAGAGAAAGGTGATCTATGAGCAGTCTACTGAAACGAATCCTTATTGTGGGCATGATACTTGTGGTATCAGGCGGTGCCGTCTATTACCTGTTTCCGGGCTTTGCCTTTGAATTCGCCACACACGCCCTGCGCTGGTGGGCCGGTCTTGAGAGACATGAAGCACAGGTGGACGATCATACATGGGTTTACTTGGAGGGCGGGAAGGGTGAGCCCATTTTATTTATCCATGGTTTTGGCACAGATAAAGATCGCTGGGGCCCCTTTTTGAGGGAATTTGGCGGATCATACCGGTTGATCGCGCCTGATCTTCCCGGGTTTGGAGAAAACTCCAGGGTTCCTTCGGCAAGCTATGACATAGAGAGCCAGGTAAAGAGGTTGAACCGCTTTGTGGAGACGATCGGCCTGGCTGAATTTCATTTGGTTGGAATCTCCATGGGGGGATATATCGCAGCCTATTATGCCGGCGAATACCCGCGTAAGGTGAAAAGCCTGGCGCTGATGGATGCGGCAGGTGTCAGGTCGAGAATACCAAGTGATTTCTGGCAGAGTTATAAGAAAGACGGCAAGGTCGTTCTCCTTTACAAAACCCCGCAAGAGTTCGACGAATTCATGTCGGTGCTTTTTTACCGGCCACCGTGGGTGCCGGGTCGACTGAAGGCTTATCTGGCTCAAAAGGGCGCTGATCAACATGATTTTCGCAAAAAGGTCCTGGAGGACATGGCACGATGCGGTCTTTATCTCCTGGAAGACCGTCTGCAAAGGATACGGGCTAAGACTTTGATACTCTGGGGAGCGAACGACCGGATCATTCATGTGTCGAGTGTGGAGAAGTTAGAAAGGGGTCTCAAAAACAGCCGGACGGTGATCATAGACAAATGCGGTCATGTGCCCTATTTTGAAAAGCCCGGGGAAACCAAGCGGGTCTATGGGGATTTCTTAGCGGATTTGCCTTGACCCTTCTTGACATGCAGACGCACCTTTTCTATCCTGAATTTGCTGGAACGGCAATTCTCATGATACCCATTTTAAACCGAAAGGATTTGTGAAAAAACGGTGAGGAGAACCTGTGCGGATCTTTACACATGAAGGGATTTTTTCATGAAAAAACGGCAGGGTATGGAGGTGCAACCATGAGAGTTTTTATGACCGGCGGAACCGGATTTGTGGGCAGGACCCTGACAAAAAAGCTTACGGAAAGGGGATATGGAGTAACCCTGCTTACGCGATCCATCAGGCGACCTGAATCTTTGCCGCCGGGGGCGTCCTTTGTTGAAGGAGATCCCACCCGAAAGGGGGCATGGCAGGAACGGGTGCCTGAACATGAGATCATCATTAACCTTGCGGGGGCCTCCATTTTTGACCGATGGACCAAAAGACACAAAAAAACCATACGCGACAGCCGTGTTTTGACGACTAGAAATCTGGTTCGAGCACTTTCCGGACGCGAGGGTCAGGAGACTGTTCTCCTCAGCACATCTGCAGTGGGTTACTATGGTTTTTGCGGGGATGAAGAGCTACACGAGAAAAGTGCGCCCGGCAGTGATTTTTTGGCCTCAGTGACACGGGAATGGGAGTCCACGGCCTTGGAAGCTGAAAAATTCGGTGTTCGGGTAATGCTGTGCCGTTTTGGGATTGTCCTTGGTGCGGGGGGTGGTGCCCTTGCCGAGTTGCTACCCTTTTTTAAGAAGGGACTTGGTAGCCCGTTGGGAAGCGGAAAGCAATGGATCTCGTGGATTCACGAGCAGGATCTCGTGGATATCTACCTTTTTCTGATTGAACTAAAAAGTGAAACAGGGCCCATCAACTGCACGGCCCCTAACCCGGTCACAAACAAAGAACTTACAAAGGCTTTGGGAGAGGCCCTGGAAAAACCCACTTTTATGCCTGCTGTTCCGGGGTTCGTGATCAAACTCAAGATGGGAGAGGTGGGATCGGTTTTATTAAATGGGCAGAAGGTGCTGCCCAAAAGACTTCTGGATATGGGGTTTGATTTCCGTTTCCCCGTTATTCGGAAGGCCCTAAAGGACATTTTATGAAAAAACAATTTGAATTCAGTTCATTGCCCGACTATCACCTTCATACCATCCTGTGCAAACATGCCGAAGGGAATATTGCCGATTACAAAACAGCCGCAAAGAAAAGTGGTATAATCGAAATCTGCTTTTCAGATCACTGTCCCAATCCTGACGGATACGACCCTGCCCACCGAATGGAGATGAAAAAATTTGAAACGTACAGGGACATGGTCTCCAGGCTTCAGGATGGCGAGCCTCCCACCGTACTTTTCGGTATTGAAGCCGACTATTATGAGGGCTGTGAAGTATTTCTTAGGGAATGGCTTTCCGCTCAGAAATTCGACTTTGTTCTCGGTTCGGTGCACTACATAGAAGGCTGGGGGTTTGACAATCCGGCACAACGGCACGTGTGGGATTCGGTAGATGTAAAAGAAACCTGGCGAAAGTATTTTGAACTTGTGGGAAGGCTCGCGGATTCCCGGCTTTTTGATGCGGTGGGCCACCTGGATCTGCCCAAAAAATTCGGTTTCCGTCCTTCGGATAAGGACCTCAAAGAGATGGCAGGACCAGCCCTTGACCGCATTGCCGGGGCTGACATGGGAATGGAACTGAACACCTCAGGGCTCAGGAGACCTGTGGGTGAAATCTATCCGTCACCGCTCATCGTTTCCATGGCACGCGAAAGAGAGATTCCCATCTGCTTCGGGTCGGACGCACACGCGCCTGAGGAAATCGGGTCAGGGTTTGGTCTTGCGCTGAACTTAGCCAGGGAAGCCGGCTATACTCAATACTTTAGAATCCATGGGCGTACAAAGAAATTGGTTTCCCTTCCGGAAACCCTGTCTGTTTAGGGAACTATTTAAATCCAAAAAAGGGTGTTTTTTTGACAAAATTCTGTTAACATTATTGGATACAATTTTTTAAACAGGAGAGAGGGCCCAGCCATGTCCGAATTGATTCTTTGGAAGGACGAGGAAATGAATAAGCTGCGAAGGGACATTGATCGTCTCTTTGATCGCTGCTGGTCTGAATTCGGGGTATGTCGCTTTTTGGGAGAAGTTTCTGAAGATTTTTCCATAAGGCTAAGCGAAACTGAAGACGTCCTTATTTTCAGGGCGGAGCTTAAAGGTGTCAATCCCGAAAACCTGGATGTTTCCATTACCAATGACGCATTCCTGACCATAAAGGGAGAAAAAATTGTGGTGACTGCCGAAGAAGGGGGCTATTACCATAGAGTTAAGAGAAGATTTCGTTCTTTCACTCGAACATTTAGGCTGCCTTGCAGGGTTAAGGTTGGTGAGATCAAGGCTATTTATAAACAGGGGATCTTGGATGTTGTGATGCCCAAGTGGAAACCACAGAGGCGCCGTGTCATTAATGTGGAAATCATGATTTCGTGAGATTCTATTTTCAAAATCCTTACTTCAAAATTCATGTTATACGAATTCCGGAGGTCATAAATGCCTAAGAAGAAAGCATACGAAGAAATCCCCGTTGAGAAGCTCAGGTGGCGGCTTGATCCTGCCAGCCTGTCATTTGAAACTACTGATGATCTCAAACCCTTAAAGGAGATCATTGGACAAAAAAGAGGTGTTGAGGCTTTCAAATTCGGCATGGGTATTGAAAAGCCGGGTTACAATGTGTTTGTCACGGGAATGGCAGGGACCGGCAGGATGTCAACGGTAAGGAAATTGATAAAAGAGATGTCCAAAAATGGTCGTGTGCCTGATGACCTTTGTTATGTAAACAACTTCGAAAACCAGGAAGCCCCTTTACTTCTTCGCCTGAAAAAAGGTACCGGGCACGCATTCAAAAAAGCAGTCAGTGGTTTAGTGGAGACCCTGAAAAAAGAAATCCCACAGCTATTCGAGAGCCAGGAATATATTAATCTGAAAAAAGACATCATGGAGACCTACGAAAACAAGGGGAAAAGTTTTTTCAAAAGCCTCGATGAGAAGGTGAAGGAAAAAGGGTTTGCCCTTGTAGATGTCCAGATCGGACAGGTCAAGCGGCCGGAAGTAATGCCGGTGGTTGACGGGAACCCTGTTCATATTGACCAGTTAGAGGCCATGGTGGAAAAGGAGAGATTTCCCAAGGATCAATTTGAGGACATGAAAGCAACGCATGGCAAGCTGAGAGACCAGGTAGATCAGATATTCCTTGAGCTCAGGGACCTTCAGAAAGAGGTCCAGGAAAAAGTGGACGAGATGGACCATGTGATGTTTATGGAAAATGCGTCTCGATGGGCGGAACCTGTTACCAGGAAGTTCAAAAGTAAACCCGTCAAAGACTACATAAAGGCAATTCTGGAAGACATGGGAAATAACCTCCAGATATTCAGGCCCCAGGCACAGTCTCCCATGCCGGGACTTATTCCCGTCATTTCCGAGGGCGACCCGTTTCAGCCGTATCAGGTCAATCTTTTAGTTGACAATAAGGATCAGAAGGGTCCTCCGGTGATCATTGAAGAACATCCTAACTATCGAAATATTTTCGGGAGCATTGAAAGGGTGGTCGATCGGAGCGGGGTGTGGCGGACCGATTTCAGCAAGATAAAGGCCGGTTCATTTATCAAGGCCAACGGCGGCTATCTGGTTATTAATCTAATGGATGCCGTTGTGGAGCCGGGAGTATGGCTCTCGCTCAAGAGGGCACTGAAAAGCAAAAAACTTGAAATTGAGACCTATGATCCCTTTTACCTGTTCACCACGAGTGGCCTAAAACCTGAACCCATAGAACTGGATGTCAAGGTAGTGGTTATATCCGATCAGTACCTGTATCATCTGCTTCTGGCCTATGACCAGGATGTCAAAAAGATTTTCAAGGTCAGGGCCGATTTCGATACCTCAATGGAAAAAAATGAAGAGAGTATTCAGCAATTTGCGGAGTTCGTTAAAATGGGGACCGAGCAGGATAAGCTGAGGCCCTTTGACAGGACTGCAGTGGCCGCGTTAGTTGAACAGGCCGTTCGTATGACCGGCAGGCAGGAGAAAATCACCACGAGTTTTACTGAAATAAAAAGCCTGCTCCAGGAGGCCGATTTCTGGGCAGGCCAGGAAAACAATGCCACTGTAGAAGAATGCCACGTGGATAAGGCCATAGAGGCCAGAATATACCGTTCCAACGCGATCGAGGAACATATCCAGGAGATGATTGACAGGGGTACCTTGATGATTGATGCGGACGGGGAGGTGGTAGGACAGGTCAATGGACTTGCCGTGTTTAACGTGGGCGACTATATGTTCGGAAAGCCTTCGAGGATAACTGCCTCAACCTCCATGGGAAGGGCGGGTATTATTAACATAGAGAGGGAATCCGATCTGTCGGGCAGTACCCACAACAAGGGTGTTCTTATCCTGGGCGGATATCTCAGGAAAAAATATGCCCAGGACAAACCCCTGACCATGAGCGCCAGTATCGCCTTTGAACAGTCTTACGGTGGTGTGGACGGTGACAGCGCATCGTCAACGGAAATATATGCGCTTCTGTCGAGCCTGTCGGGGGTACCAATTAAACAGTATATTGCCGTTACCGGTTCGGTCAATCAAAAGGGAGAAGTTCAGGCAATCGGGGGTGTTAACCAGAAAATTGAGGGGTTCTATGACTGCTGCCGCAAGAAAGGGATAACAAAAAAGCAGGGGGCTATGATCCCCGAGAGCAATGTCAAGGATCTTATGCTTCGAAAAGATGTGGTCGAGGCCGTGAAAAAGGGTGTTTTCCATGTTTATCCGGTTAAGACCATTGATGAAGGAATTGAGATCCTGACCGGGAAGAAGGCCGGGGAAAAGAAGGCGGATGGGACCTATACAAAGGGAACCATCAATGACCTGGTTGATCGGAAATTAAAAGATTTGGCGGAGGGACTCAAAAATTTCGGAAAGAATGAAGAAAACGGGGAGAATAAGAAATCAGGAGGAAAAAAAGGTAAGGCAAAGAAAAAAAAGAGCGGAATCATCAGGTAGTGATGAAGACTCCTGCGAGATGAACATAAAAAGGGTCACCCTTAAAAGTCCAATAGAAGAAAAGATTGCATGGGCCGAGGAGTATTACCGGAGATTCGGGGTACAATTCCACAAAGACAGATCTATTGTTGACTTGTTGAATAAACTTAAAAAAGCCATTCATGCTTCCCACAGTGAAATGACAGTGGCAGGCATCGCCAGAATATGCAGGGAATGCGAGCAGGATGAAGGGGGTTCCTGCTGTGGGGCCGGGCTGGAAAACAGGTATGATTGGGAAATCCTCCTGATCAATCTACTCTTAGACGTAAACCTTCCCCAAAAAAGACATGACCCTGAGGGTTGTTATTTCTTAGGAAAAACGGGCTGTCTCCTTCAGGCCCGTCACGTGATCTGCATAAATTACGTGTGCAAAAAAATTAATGACCTTATTGATCCCCGAAAACTCAATACACTCAGGGAAAAAGAAGGCGAGGAAGTGAATACACTGTTCCTTTTACATGAACGCATCAAAAAAATGAGATCGTGAAAGTATTACCCTAATGGCCTAAAATAATGTGGTACAATTTGTCTGCCAGGCGTTTATCAAGGGTTTTGAGGATTTTATACTGCTCAAAGGCATATGTAAGGCTGACAGTATGATCATAGCTCACACCTAAACCGTAATGAGCTTCTGCATTCTTAGGATTAATTTCAATGGCATATTTATACGCAGCAATTGCATTTGAATGTTCGCGCATTGCCCTGTAGGCGTCTCCTAAACCTATGTAAGCCCATTCATTCTTGGCATCAATTTGAATAGCTGTTTCATAGGATTTTATGGCTTTTTTGTTCTTTCCTAATTTGAGGTAACTGTTCCCCAAGAGGGTCCATGCCTTTGTATTAGAAGGTTCTTTTTTTGTAATCTCTTTGAGAATATCAATGGCTTCATCATATTCTTGGGAATTAAAGAACTTTAATGCGGATTCGATGTTTTCTTCCGGCAGGGCCTGACCCGCGGGCATCACGAAAAACAAAAGAGCCAGTGATAACACAAATTTTCTTTTCATATTTTTCCTCTTTGGTCGTTTATCTGCTGATCCTCTTGATTATTTCCCGGACATCAATATCCGAGTCCATCAGATCCGAGATAAGTACAGCCTTTCCCCCTTCCGTGCATTTACCGAGATAGGATGATTGCGACCCATGTCGCTGGTTCGGCCCAAAGGTGATTTTCGGGCCTATTCCCTGAAATTCCCTGAGTGTCTCCATGAAATTGACGAAGTTGTCTGCCGTGAGGTCACGGCCACATCTTTTGAATGCCTCTATCATTGGCTCGGCAAAGACTATTCCGGCATAGTAAAAGATTCCCCATCGTTCTTTAGGCGCGAGTTTTTCTTGAGCCTGTTTGTATTTTTTCATAAGAGGATTACCGGAGTCGGGAAGTTCCGCAAAGATTGTAAATATAACGCCCTTGTAAAGCCCTTTTGTGATTTTGTACATAATTTGAGTATCGCTCAGGGTGCTTGAGGTCATCCATTGGGGCTTGTAACCCATTTTTTCTGCAGTTATCAGCATAATGGCTCCGTGTTTTGGAAGCACCCACATGAGGACACAATCGGCTCTTGCTTCTTTTAGTTTTAT
>DAOUXC010000161.1 GCA_030666795.1 Desulfobacteraceae bacterium | reverse complement strand
TAATAGCCTCAAGACGAACCACGTGCTTTTCCGTAATCTCCAGGAACCGATCAGCATCTGCAGGGGTCTTCATTGCGCCTTCGCGCAAGGTCTCCACAGAGGCTTTAATGGCAGTAATCGGAGTCTTTATCTCATGAGATACATTGGCAACGAACTCCCTTCGCATGTTTTCCAGTTTTCGAAGCCGTGTGACATCGTTCAATACAACAAGGGCACCGATCTGCTTTCCCCCGGCATCACGGAGAAGGCTGCCATGTGCGGTTAGAAACCGCTCACCATTGGAATATAATGTGATGTCCTTTTCAATCGGTTTTCTGTTCGAGAGGGCTTCCTCTACGAATTGCTGCAGGACTGTATTCCTGACCACTTCCTGTATACTCCGGCCCTGTGCTTTTGAAGGGCTGCATACAAACATTTTAGCGGCCGCATTATTCATGCTCAGGACCCTTTCCTCGGTGTCGACAGCGATGACCCCTTCAACCATACTGGAAAGCACCGCTTCCATTTCGCCTCTTTGCTCGGTGATGGTATTTATTCGTTTATGGAGATCGGCGGCCATCTGATTCATGGTTTCAGCGAGACTTCCGATCTCCCATGAATCTGAAACGGGTAGCCTCTGCTGCAAGTCTCCTTGAGCAAATAATTCGGCTCCGCTCTTTATTTTTTCAATTGGGCGAGTTATCCTGCGTGAAACCCATAAGCTGACAAAAGTCACAAAAAGGGCCATAAAAAGACCCACAACCGCAATCTTTATCCGGGCGTCACGTACGACATCTTCAATTGAAGTCAATGGTATGGAAGTGCGAACAACCCCGGCAATACGGGATTCGTAACGGAGCGGTATTCCCACATACATCATGCTCTTTCCGATTGTGAGACTGTGTCTTATGGAGGTTCCTGCCTTACCGTTTATGGCTTCCAGGATCTCGGGTCTGTCCATATGGTTGTCCATATTTTCGGGATTTTCCGAAGAATCCCCGATCACTCTGCCAGAGGGGAGCACAAAGGTAACGCGGGTTGCTGCGGACACTTCAAGACTCTTGCAGATCGCGTCGATTTTCTTCTCATTCAGGGGGTTTAAATACCTGACTATCTGTTTTTCAATAAGGTAGGCCCGGGCTTCGAGATCCGAGGCCGTTTGTTCAAGGAAAAAATGCTTCAGAGAGTAGGTGGCATACCACATGACAGCCACCAGTGAAAGGAGTGTTATCAGGAGGTACGAAGGGTAAATCTGCCAGATCAGTCGTTTCTTCTTTTGCAAGGCCTACTCCCTGAATCTGTATCCGATTCCGCGTACGGTTTCGATATAGGCTCCGGCAGGGCCCAGTTTTTTGCGAAGTCCGACAATCTGCACATCCACGGAACGATCGGAGACGAAATAATCATCCCCTCTTACCGCGTCCACGATCTGATTGCGTGTAAAGACCCATCCAGGTCTTCTCGCAAGAAAATGGAGAACTCCAAATTCCGTAAAGGTCAACTGGACTGCTTTACCGTTGACAAGGACTTCGTGGCGACCGGGGTGGATGACGAGATCGTGGATCCGTATTGCGGCGTCGTCTTTCGGGTATTCCTTGACCTTTCTACGCAAAACCGCTCTCACCCTCGCCAACAGGACCCTGGTGCTGAAAGGCTTGGTAATATAGTCGTCAGCGCCTAATTCCAGTCCCGTGACAATGTCCGATTCCTCACCTTTAGCGGTCAGCATGACTATGGGAATATCCATTGTCCCGGTATCGCTTTTGAGGATTCTGGTGGCTTCCAGGCCATCAATTCCCGGGAGCATGAGATCCAAGACCATAAGATCAGGATTTTCCGATTGCGCCAGGCTCAGTGCCTTCTCGCCTGATTCAGCACAGGTAACAAGATAGCCTTCTCTTGAAAGATTGAAACTAAGTAATTCCAGGATATCTTTTTCATCGTCTACCACGAGTATTTTTTCTTTGGCCATAATAATATTTCTCTTGAGATGATAATATCTGGAATGGAACGTAATAAAGATATGTTAACATTTGATTAGAAAGGTGCAAGTGTTTTGTTAGGGAGACATATGTATTAAGGACAAGAGACCCTCCTTTATTTCTTCGATTTTATCGTCTCCGTGGATTTTCTGACCCCCTGAATCACGGACGTAAAGGACCCCTGTCATCTTTTCCTGGTCGGTGTTGAGCTTGGCGAATCTGATGTCCAGGCCGAGAGAGAAGACCTGTTTTGCAAGCTCATAAAGCAATCCTATCTGCCCTTCTGATCTGAACTCAATGACCGTAAAAAAGTCGGAAGCCTCATTGTTAACATCCACTTTTCCGGCCCCGGAAACCAGGTATTTCTTTTTGGCCAAGGTCATCCGTTCCTTCCTACTGATCAACTCATCCAACGGAAGTCGCTCATCCAGGGCCAGAATAATCTCTTTGCGGATCTTTTCCCACTTTTCCTTTTCCTGGTATGGATCAAGCGGATTGGTCACCTCATAAACGTCTAATGCCAGGCCGTTCTTCAGGACAAAGATATTTGCCGACAGGACCTTAATGTCATTGAGAGTAAAGACCCCCACCATTTTGCTGAAAAGACCGGGTCTGTCACGCACGCACTGGATGACCCTTGTTACGGGTGCGTCTTTCAGTTTTTGTAATGTCCACGAAAATTTCCTTCCCCCTATGGTCAGAGCCAGACGAAAGTGATGGGAGATGGCTTCTGCGGGTGTGTTGAGAAAATATCGTGACGGTGCCTGGTCCATGATATGAAAGATGTTTTTTTCTCCGAAATCAGGCGCCAGCATATCCATGACTATCCTTTTTTTTGCATCAATCTTCTCGGTCGCATCAGGTGTGGCCAGGACCCCCCTATCTAAGATACGTCTCACCTTGAAAAACAATTCGATAAGCAGCATAATTTTCCAGTCGCTGCTTGCCATGGGACCTGTCGCAATGCTGTCGGCAACCGCCAGGAGAAACAGCATCCCGAGCAGATCATGGTCCTTGATTATCTGTGCCACCTGAACAGAGGTTTTTTCCTCGCCCAGGTCCCTGCGTTGGGAAGTTCGGGCAAGCAACAGGTGATGTTTTACGATAAAAGAAATGACATCGATGGAATCATCCCGGATACCCAGTCTTTTCAATATTCCCGGAACCATTTCGGCGCCCTTTTCCGAGTGATCTCCCTTGTGGCCCTTTCCGATATCATGAAGGAGCGCGGCCAAAAAAAGCCGATTGGTATGTTTCAATTCTCTGAAAACCTGCTCAAAAAGGGGCCATCTGTCGTTATAGACCCCTCTTGAAATTTGACTGATTATTTCTAATGCCTTTAGTGAGTGCAGATCCACTGTCCTGACGTGATAATAACCAAACTCCGCCAAGTTTCTGATCCTCTTGAATTCGGGAATAAAAATACCTATCAGACCGATCTCGAGAGCCAATCTGATGATCTTCGGATTGGCCGGGTTTAAAATCATATCCAGGAACAGTCTTTTGGCCTCAGGTAAAATGACAAGTTCCCTGCCTTCTGACCCGATCTTTTTCCTTGCATCCCAGATAAGCCCGGAGCCCAAAAAAAGGCCCCGCCGGTTTGCCTCACACATGGCCACAAGAATCAACAATGGATCCTCTTTTAAAAGCCCTTCCTGTTGCAAAACTATATTTCCTTTTGTGACCTGCAATTCCTGGGGAAGGTCTTGCGGGGTCGTTTCCAGGGACAAGGGGTTGATGATATCCAGGGCTTTTACCTGAAATTCCTCGTACCCGTAACGGATACGGTTCAGATGCAGATAGAGGTCCTTGAGAAATTTTTCCAGTCCCTCACCATGAGGGCCGTCTTGATATCCGAGAAGGTTGGATAATTCTTTCTGAAAGGGGAGCAAAAGGCG
The DNA here is from genome assembly GCA_030666795.1 of Desulfobacteraceae bacterium. Taxonomy (GTDB): domain Bacteria; phylum Desulfobacterota; class DSM-4660; order Desulfatiglandales; family Desulfatiglandaceae; genus JAIOSR01. Next base: position 4,049 of record DAOUXC010000161.1, on the reverse strand, counting down.
GTCGTCTTTCCGACCCGTAAGGATGTGCAGGTGATTCCTAACCTTTAAGAGAAAGCCTTTTGAATGGCTCAGCTTGTTTAAGCCGAAATGGGAGAAGACAGCGAATCGCCTGATCTGGCTGAGGCGTTCGCACCCAAAATAGGCCCTGGCCATCCAGGCCATAAAATGGAGATCACGGAGTCCACCGGGCCCGTCTTTAATGTCAGGCTCAACAAAGTAGTCTTCACTGCCGTATTTTTCCTCTCTTTTCTCTTGATGGATCAAAAACTGTTTTAGCAATAAATTTTTTTCCCGATCAATCCTCGACCAGAAGGCCACCTCGAAAAGGCGGTAAAAGGCCCGTGACCCCAAGAGAAATCGGGCATCCATCACCGAGGTAAGGACCCGGAAATCATTTCTGCTCAAGCGGACACATTCCTGGACCGTCAGTATGGAGTGTCCGACATCTAATTTGGCATCCCACAAAGGATAAAGCGCGCGAGGTATGATCTCGTTCATTTCCGGCGAGAGCCTGCCCTGGTGGACGACCATAAGGTCCACGTCAGATCCGAAGCAGAGCGCACGCCTGCCATAACTGCCTAAAGCTATTACTGCAAATACATCCTTCCGGTCCGCCCTTATCTTATCTCGTAGACCGGCTTCAAAGAACAGGGAACGAATAAACCGGTCCATGAGATCGGCATACCTGTGAGTTGTGCGAATGCCTGATGCCTGCTTGAGGTCCTTCTCAATCAGGGCTTTCCTTGATTCAAGAAAGTTTTGAACAATCTGTTGTGACGAGTCCAAGGTCTCAGATGGCGTCCCGATCCTCTTCGCCGGTTCGTATACGAACAGCCTTTTCCACGGGAAGAACGAATAGTTTTCCGTCCCCTATTTGACCCGTATAGGCCTGCTCTTTGATGGTATCAACCACCCTCGGAACCATGTCGGCAGCAACAACCACCTCGATTTTGATCTTGGGCAGAAAATCCACCACGTATTCCGCGCCCCGGTAGATTTCCTTATGCCCTTTCTGTCTCCCGAAGCCCTTGACTTCCGAGATGGTAATGCCGCTGACACCCAATTTCAGGATGGCATCCTTTACGTCGTCCAACTTAAACGGTTTGATAATTGCCTCGATTTTTTTCATAGGACCCTTCTTTCTTTCAAAATATTACCCCAATTGAGCGAAAACGCTCAATTGAAGCACTCGGCATTCAGCTATCGGCAATCAGCTTAAGGCCTTTTGATTAGACAATGATAAAATTGATATAGAAGACATATAAATCTATGTCCAAAATTCCCAGGCTGAAGGCTGACCGCTGATCGCTGACAGCTCCCTGATTGAGTTTTGACTCAATTAGGGTATAACATAAGCATTTCCTTCAAAAGGCTAAAGGCAAACAGAAGTCACCCAATGCCTTTAGCCTTTTTTATCAGGACTCCATCTCGGAGCTGTAATATGGGCCGAATATTCGATCTCCTCAAAAATACCTTCTCACGGAGACAGAAAGGCGAGGCACCTGACATCGAGGGTCTCCGTATTGCCTTCAAGGCCCGATATCATAACTTCAAGCTCCTTTTGAGTGCCAACAACAAGGCATTGGAGATCATGGCGGAAATGGAAGAGGCCCTAAGAGGAACTCTCCCTTTCGGAATGAACTTTGTTATGTCCAATTGCACAAGTATTTCCACCAACGTCTGGCAGATCATAAAAAACCTGAATGAACTTGCCCCGGGAAAGTATGAAACCCTCTATGAACAATTCAAAGAAATCCAGCAAGACATCAACCCGTTCATTAGTAAAAAAAACTTGCCGACTACCGGGCCGTTGGTTCTCTCGTTCGAGTCCGTCGATAAAGACATGGCAGACCAGGTTGGAAGCAAAATTGCAAACTTGGGAGAAATTAGAAACCGGATACATCTCAAAGTTTCCAATGGTTTTGCCATCACGGCAATGGCATACCAGAGGTTCATGGAGTATAACGACCTTCAGTCTGAAATCGATCGCCGCATCCAGGCCATAAATGTAGAAAGCCCTGACTATCTTTACAGCCTCAGTGCGGCAATTCAGCAACTGATCATCCGGTCGCCGCTCCCCGAAGACCTTGAAACGGCTATTTCAGAGCAGTACCGGCAACTGGAAGAACAGGATGGCAAAGGCATAACAGTCGCCATGCGCAGCAGTGCTCTGGGAGAAGACCTTGCCGGAACCTCTTTTGCAGGCCAGTATCGTTCAGAACTCAATGTAAGCAGTGAAAACATTTTAAATGCCTACAAAGAGATAGTTGCCAGCAAGTATGCTGTGCCGGCCATGGCTTACCGTATGAACCGGGGCATACGCGATGAAGATATCGCCATGTGCGTGGGTTGTATGAGTATGGTGGATGCCCTCTCAGGGGGCGTAGCTTATTCAAGAAACCCTGTAGATGTAAGAGATAGCGGGATTGTAATCAATGCGGTCTGGGGCCTTCCAAAGTCCGTTGTGGATGGGAGCGCCGCTTCGGATCTTTTAATAATCTCCCGCGGCGACCCCATGAAAATTCTCAGAAAGGACATACCTCTCAAAGACCAAAAGTTTATGTGCTACCCGGATGAGGGTGTCTGTCGTATGGAAATGACAGGCGAAGAAAGACGGATGCCTTCTTTGAATGACGCGCAGGCATTCGAGATTGCGGGTTTAGCGGTCCGGCTCGAAGAGCACTACGGTATGCCCCAGGATATCGAGTGGGCCGTTAAAGCGGATGGTTCCATAATCCTTCTCCAATGCAGACCTTTGCAGCAGATACCCGTGAGCGAAGCACGGCAGCTAAAAACGGTTCAGCAAAGTATATCAGATAGACCGGATTCCCTTGTTATTGAGGGCGGTTCTACTGCCAGTCCCGGCGTGGGGACCGGTCCGGTCTTCATCGTAAAAAAAGACATGGACGCGCTCCGTTTCCCGGACGGCGGCGTCCTGGTAACGGCCCAATCCCTGCCCCGCTGGTCCACCCTTCTGAATCGAGCTGCAGCGATTATCACCGGACAAGGGACCATTGCCGGTCATCTGGCCAATGTGGCAAGGGAGTTTGGCGTTCCCGCCCTTTTCGGTGTACAAGGGCTAATTGACCGTCTAAAACAGGACCAAGTTGTCACAGTAGACGCTGACGGCCTGAGAGTCTATGAAGGACGCATTGATGCCCTCCTGGAGGGAAAACCGGAGACCAGGAACCTGATGGAAGGAAGCCCGGTTTTTGAGTCCCTCAAAGGCGCGGCCCGGCATATCATTCCGCTGAAACTCCTTGACCCTGACGCCCCTTCATTCAGGTCTCAAAACTGCAAGACATTTCATGATATTACAAGATACTGCCACGAAAAATCGGTGCATGAGATGTTTCAGTTCGGAAAAGAACATCATTTTCCGGAAAGGTCCAGCAAGCAGCTTTATTATAAAGTGCCCATGAAGTGGTGGATCCTAAATTTGGACGACGGGTTCCAGGATGAGGTTAAAGGCAAGTATGTCAGGCTGGAAAATATCGTCTCAATTCCCATGTTGGCCCTGTGGGAAGGGATTACTGCCTTCCCCTGGGAAGGCCCGCCACCGGTTGACGGAAAGGGCTTTGTGTCGGTCATGTTCCAGGCCACCACCAATACGGCCCTGAACACCGGTGTCCGTTCGAAATATGCCAGCCGGAATTATTTTATGATATCAAAGAATTATTGCAGCCTCAGTTCAAGGCTCGGTTTTCATTTTTGCACCGTAGAGGCCCTCGTAAGTGACAGGTCGAGTGAAAACTACATCAGTTTTCAGTTCAAGGGAGGGGCAGCAGACCTGATCAGGCGGCAAAAAAGGGTCTTTTTTGTCAAGGACATACTCGAGGAATATGGCTTCAGGGCTGAAGTGAAAGAGGATAATCTCATAGCCCGCATTGAGCATTATGAAAAAGACTTTATGATAAAAAGCCTCAAAATAGTCGGTTACCTCACCATTCACACCAGACAGATCGACATGATTATGCTTAATGATGCATCGGTAAAATATTACAGATCAAAAATCGATAAGGACATTCAAGAGCTAATCCATTCGCAGT
>DAOUXC010000288.1 GCA_030666795.1 Desulfobacteraceae bacterium | reverse complement strand
GCGGGCATAGCTCAGCTGGTAGAGTACAAGCTTCCCAAGCTTGGTGTCGCGGGTTCGATTCCCGTTGCCCGCTCCAGATACTATATGGGTTAAGAATTGGCTTGACACCCTTTTTGAGGTTATCAACCGGAATTTCGGGCGTGGTTGACATACTTTAAATTGCGGACGTGGCGTTGATTTTTCATAATCCTTTATTCTTTGAGAAGGATCTTATGTAATAGGGCGCTTAACATCTTAGTCTGCAATCAGGGAGCGGGCCTCAACGCCCGCTTTTTTTATTGTTTGGTGGAGTACCGAACCTGTGAACGCATACGAATAGTGAAAGTTTCTCAGGTTTTGAAATTCCGGAATGTGCGATGCCCAAAGCTGCTGATTTGGTTATAAAGGAAGTAACCCTGCTCATTGAACCCGTCCTGGAAGGAATGGATGTTGAGCTTGTAGATATTGAATATTTATCAGAGCAGGGCAGGTGGGTCCTCAGGATTTATGTGGATCAGGAGGGCGGCATTACCTTGGACGGCTGTGCGAGGGTGAGTCGGGAAATCGGTGACTTGATTGATGTTAAAGACATTTTACAGCATGAGTATGTCCTTGAGGTTTCTTCTCCCGGGCTTAACAGGCCCCTTAGAAAGGAAAAAGATTTCTTGAGATCGTTTGGGAATAAGGTCAAAGTCAGGATGGTTGCACCTGTTAAGGGTCGCCGAAATTTCACAGGTTATTTGCGGGATTACAGGGACGGGATTTTGTATCTCGATATAAACAATGATTTGGTGCCCTTGCCCCGGGCTGACGTGGAAAAGGCCAATCTTGTGTATGAATTTAAGAATTGAAAAATTTGTAACACTTTAGGCTTTTCTAAGGATGGGGCTTTAGCATTCCCGGAGTTTTCAAAGGGCTAAAATGTTACAAAAATTAATTTTTTGGCGGGGTGAACTGATATGGTTTCGGATTTGACAAGGATGATTGACCAGGTAAGCCGAGAAAAGGGTGTTGACCGGGATGTACTGATAAAAGCCCTTGAAGAAGCGGTAAAGACGGCGGCCCGGAAAAAGTATGGGCAGGAGTATGACCTGGAAGCCAATTATAATGACGAATTAGGTGAAATTGAAGTCTTCGAGTTCAAAGAGGTGGTTGAAAACGTTACCAGCGAAGCACTCCAGGTATCGCTTGAGGATGCCCATAAGATTGATGCCGAATCCGAACTGGGGGACGAACTTGGCATCAAGATGGAAACTGAGAAATTCGGAAGAATCGCCGCACAGTCGGCCAAACAGGTAATCATGCATCGCCTGAAAGACGCTGAAAGGAACATTGTTTACGATGACTTCAAAGACCGACGGGGAGAGATTATCAACGGGATCGTGAACAGGTTTGATCGGGGGTCCATTATTGCCAATCTTGGCCGGACAGAGGCGGAATTGCCGCCGAAAGAACAGGTGCCAAGGGAAGCCTACAAACAGGGAGATCGTATAAGGGCCTATATCCTGAACGTGAGGCAGTTCAGCCGCGGACCTCAGATTGTTCTTTCCCGGACCCATCCCAATTTTGTTTCAGGCCTTTTTGAAAACGAGGTCCCTGAAATCTCCGAGGGTATTGTTGAAGTAATGCAGGTGGCGAGAGAGCCGGGCGGAAGGACCAAAATAGCGGTCATGTCAAAGGACTCCGACGTGGATCCTGTGGGTGCATGCGTGGGGATGAAAGGTACCAGGGTCCAGGCCGTGGTCCAGGAATTGCGAGGTGAAAAAATCGACATCGTTACCTGGGATTCTGATCCGGCCAAGTTCATATGTAATGCCCTGTCACCGGCTGAGATCATAAGGGTGATCGTTGATGAGAACAATCGTTCTATGGAGGTTGTTGTCCCGGATGATCAATTATCTCTTGCTATTGGCAAGCGTGGACAAAATGTGCGATTAGCCTCCAGGTTGACAGGCTGGAAGCTGGATGTGACGAGTGAATCCAATTATAACCAGGCCCTAAAGGAGGGCTATAAGTCACTGCTCGAATTGCAGGGAGTCGGACCGAAACGGGCTTCTGATCTCTACGAGGAGGGCTTTATGTCTGCCTCGGACGTGGCAAAGGCCACTGTTCAAGATCTGCATTCGGTCGAAGGAATGACGGAAAACAGGGCAACAAAACTTATTGAGGATGCCGTCAGTTACACGAGTGGAGAAACCGTTGTTACAAGGGCGGAGGAAGATTCGACAACCGAAGATTCTCGAGACCAGGACAATGAAAAAACAGTGAGCGAAGAAGTTTCCGATGGGGAGGAGTAAGGGGCATATACCCGTAAGGACCTGTATATCGTGCGGGGCAAAACGAGGTAAAAAAGAACTGGTTCGACTTATCATGGATGCCCGGGGACTTATTGTCCGGGATGATCGTGGAAAAGGGCGTGGCAGGGGGGCCTATGTTTGTAGAAACAACCTCTGTCTTGAGAAGTTAGAAAAGGAGAACCGCCTCAAAAGGGCATTCAGAAAAGAAAGACCACTCTCTCTCCATTCGGAATTTTGGGAAGAAATGAGTGGTTGGGGCGGCACTATCAAGATGAAATCATAAATTTGGAATTTCCGAGATATTATTGAGGGGAGTACATGGCGAAAGTCAGAGTCTATGAATTAGCAAGGGACCTTAATTTAGAGAGCAAGGACTTGGTGGACAAGCTCTTGGCCGGGGGTATGAGTATTAAGAACTATATGAGTACCCTTGACGAAGCAGCGGTAACAAAGGCAAGGGAGATTGCCTCCGGTGTTGTATCTGAGGTGGTTGAAGAAAAGCGAATAAAGTCCACTGTTATTCGTCGCCGGAAGAAAAAGGTTAGAATAGAGCCGGAAGTCCCCGAAGTAGAAGTAGAACTAAAAGCAGAGGAAGATAAGGCCGAAACCCCGGAGCCGGAATTGCCGGCAGAAGAGGTTCCTCCACCCGAAGAACCCCCGGAAAAGGACCTCACCGCAGAAGAGAAGGAACCTGTTCCTGAAAAGGTTAAAAAAGCAGGACGTCTAAAAGAAAAGCCAAAGAAAGAGGCCCCTGCGGAAAAGGTAGCAAAGCCGAAAAAGGCGAAAAAGAAAAAGATAGAAAAGGCTGCCAAGATCATTAAGGGGCCCGAAGAGGGTCCCTTGAAAGATATTTTGGCCAAGAAAGCGGAAAGGAAGGCATCTGCAGCAAAAAAACAAAAGCCTTCCGAACCGAAGTTGAGGCCAACTAAGTTTGTAAAGGTAGAAAAAGTGGAAGTTGAGCCTGAAAAGGTGAAACCTAAAGCCGGAAAAAAGAAAAAATATTTGAAGCAGAAAGAAGCTCAAGATGCCGTGCCTAAAGGCACTTTACGTCGCAAAAAGAAAGAGATATATGAAAAAGCCGATCTTTACCAGGGGCGCGGCCCGAGACGCAAGGGAAAGAAGGGAGGAAAGGCTGCCAAGGATGTTTCAAAGAAACTTAAGCATACGGAAATTACGGTTCCCAAGGCCATCAAAAGGAGGATCAAGATTCAGGAAAGCGTTACTGTTGGTGATTTGGCCAAGGCAATGGGAATTAAGGGTGTGGAACTCATAAAGAGATTATTAGCCTTTGGGGCCACTTTAAGTATTAACCAGGCCATGGATTTTGAGACCGCGTCTGTTGTGGCGGATGACCTGGGCTATGAACTGGAAATGGATAGTTTTAAAGAGGAGAGTCTTATCTCCGATACGGAGGATAAGCTTGAAGATTTCGAGCCGAGACCGCCGGTCGTGACCATTATGGGGCACGTGGATCATGGGAAGACCTCCTTGCTTGATTATATAAGGAAATCAAACATTATCGGTAGAGAATCGGGCGGTATTACACAGCATATCGGGGCCTATTATGTCCAGACCGAAGGAGGAGATATAGTTTTCTTAGACACTCCCGGTCATGAGGCATTTACGGCCATGCGGGCAAGGGGTTCGGCGGTTACGGACCTTATTGTCCTGGTTGTGGCAGCGGACGACGGGGTAATGCCTCAGACAAAAGAGGCGGTTAATCACGGCCGTGCGGCCAATATCCCCATCGTCGTGGCAGTTAACAAGATGGACAAGCCGGGAGCCGATCCTGAAAAGGTTAAAAGGGAATTAGCCGAACTGGACCTTGCCCCCGAAGATTGGGGTGGCGAGACTATTTTCGGACATATTTCTGCCAAGACAGGCGAAGGTGTAGATGATCTGTTGGGTCTTATCTTGCTTCAGTCCGAAGTGCTTGAGCTTAAAGGTAATCCCAATAAGCCTGCAAGAGGGACCGTCATCGAAGCCAGGCTGGACAAGAGCAAAGGTCCTGTAGCTACGGTCCTTATCAATACGGGAACATTGACTAAAGGGACCTATTTCGTTTGCGGCGAGCATTACGGACGTGTGCGGGCAATGAATGATCACCGGGGAAGGAAAATGAAATCCGCCGGTCCCTCTCTGCCCGTTGAAATATACGGAATATCGGGCGTTCCCATGGCAGGTGATGTATTCATCGCTGTGGATGATGAAAAAACCGCAAAACAGGTCATTGAATATCGCAAGGCCAAGAGCAGAAAGCAGGAAGTCGTCAAAAGAGACCTGGTCAGTCTCGATGATCTTTATGAAAGGATAAAGGAAGGCGGTATTAAGGAACTCAATATAGTCCTCAAGGCGGATGTGCAGGGTTCACTGGAAGCACTCTCGGAATCACTGGAAAAGCAAAGCACTGATGAGGTCAAGCTGAAAATCATTCATTCGGCCACGGGTGCTATTGCGGAGTCGGATATCATGCTGGCTTCGGCATCAGGGGCTATTATTATTGGTTTCAACGTGAGGGCAAATCCGCGTGTTTCCGAAATAGCGGCAAGAGAGAATGTGGACATTAGATACTACGATGTCATTTATAATGTGATCAATGATATCCGTCTGGCCATGACCGGTCTCCTGGAACCTGTTTATGAAGAGCATGTCATCGGCCGT
>DAOUXC010000145.1 GCA_030666795.1 Desulfobacteraceae bacterium | reverse complement strand
GTGGTTAAAATTTTCGCCTTCCTTGAACTTGAACAAAACTGAGCCTTTTTCAAAGGTCTCAAGGAGAGTTGCTTCGGAACTTACAATTGAACTTATACTGTAAGTTAAAATGTAAGTCAATGGAAAATTGACAATGGCTAAAAAAATGCTTAGGCTTTCAATTGTTTTGCGTAAATACCGGAAAACGCAAAACCCCGGGGGATCATCCGGTTAATGGGTAAGACTCAGGACAACTCATGACTGCGATGTTGAAGGTTGAGGCGGTCTTTTCTGAGTGACTGCCTGAAATCACCAGGCCGGGAAGCTTGGAATCGAAGAAAAGACTGCTTCAACTTTCCCATCTGCCGATTTCATGCCTGAATAGTCTCGCAGTACTCATTAACCGGATGACCTCCCCCGGAACAATCTGGCGTCAAACTTCTCTTTGGTGAATTTTTATGGTGGCCTGGCAGGATTTGATCAAATTCATTCAGTGCGTATCAAGGAAACAGCTTAGGCCGGCTGATGTAGACCATGTCTTTCGTTTTGTTAAACAAGAGGTCCCCTGGGATCATCTTGTTGCTCTGGCAGGTATTGAGGGTGTTGACGGCTTTGTCTATTACCAGATGAACCGCCTGGGTCTCCTCAACAGCCTTCCGAAGCCGGTTTTACCTCAACTTGAAGACAGTTACGCCCGGACACGAAAACGCACGCTTGCCATCCTGAATGAAGCAGAAGTCCTTTCAACCCGGCTTGAAAAGGCCCGGATTTCGGTTATTGCTCTGCAGGGTTTATCTCTCATAAAAACGCTTTATCAGGACCCGGGTCTGAGACAATTAGGGGACATGGATGTGATGGTCAAACCGGGTGACAAGGATAGACTCAAGGAATTGCTATGCCAGGCGGGGTTTTCGTCACCTTATCCCAACTACCCGGACATACTTTTTAAGTCTGACGTCCTGGTTGACATTCACACTCATGTCCTCAATCTGGATCGTATAAAAACGCGGAGTTACCTCTTTCCCGAGAATCTGGGCCCCATGTGGGAAAGGGCAACACCCATGTTTGACCGGGTTGATGGTCTCTTAATCCTGGACCCTTGTGATAATTTTATTGCTTTAGCCGCCCACGCCTTGAAGCACAGCTATTCGCGTCTCATATGGCTTGCGGATCTCCATGAATGTTTAACGGAATTGGCCAAAAATCCCAACAGGTGGCAGGAGATGGCGGCGCGAGCACGACTTTTTCGGCAGGAGAGGGTGGTCCTTTACGCCCTGATTTTGGTGGAAGAGATTTTTGGCCTGAAAATACCCTATCGGGTTAAGCGTGAACTGGGGATACATAAACTGGGCATGTTGGAAAAATATCTCATTCGTCTGAAGCTCAGAGGTCTTTCCTCAAACGAACTCTGTATCGCGTTGTGGCTTTTCAATATCAAGGGGGTAGGAAAAAAACTGAAATTCATGAAAGAGAATCTTTTTCCCAAACATGAAATTATGGCCCAGATATTTGACAAAAGTTCCCGGACTACCAATGCCTCGGTTTATGCCAAACGAATAGGACAAGGAATTACTTTAGTGAGTGAAAATATACGGCGGGCCCTGGCCCTATCCTTCGGGTCAGGCAAGAGAAAATAGGGTGAGTTCATTACGCTGGTGTGCCGCCTGATTGGCAGGTACCGGCAGCCGCATTTCCGGGTTGGCATTTACCGCCTGCTGCCACACTTCCCGCCTGGCAGGCACTGCCTGCCACACTTCCGGATTGGCATTTTTGGCCGGTTGCCGCCGTACCAGGGCTGCATTTTGCACCACCCGGGCTACCCCCGGGCGAGCACGGACCTGCGGCATGGGCAACCCCTCCTCCCAGATCAAATAACTCGGGTGGTTCGTATGGAATTCGTGTGTCCTCACTTTTCTTCTTGGAGTCTGTCATATTATCCTCCGGTTTTATCCGCCGATGATTGCACTCCGAATGTTCCGGTCCTGGCGAAAATGGAAATTATATAAGGGCAACTTATCACATGCTTCACAAATAATATTAAATATACCTGATCTTGCCCGGGTTGACAAATACAAAAAAAAATGGATATGCCGGTTTATGATCATGGATATGGCCTTCTCTTTTGATACGTTTTCCAAATAGACCCGGTTGTCCTGAATGAGAAAGTATAAACCATCTACTTCGGCACTCATGGCGGTGATGTTTTTATCCAGTCCCTTCAAGGGGTCAAACTGATGAAAGGGTGACGGAAACACATAGCATCCACCATCCTTTTTGCGGAAAATGGGGCTGTCATCTGAAAATACAATGTGTTCCTCAGCGAGTCCTGCCAGGGTGCTTTTTCCCGCACCCGAGTCCCCCATAAAAAGGTAACCCTTTTTCCCTTTTACCAGGGCCGTGGCATGAATAAAAAAACCCTCCAATTCCCCGAAAACCTGGGCGAAATACATCCAGAACAGGCGGTAAAGAGGCTTGAAACACTCGGGGCCGGGATTCAAAAGATAGATACGGCCTGAAGCGGTATCCGGATCGAACAAGAGCAGACCTCCCAGGCAGAAGGCCGAGACGGTCCTTTCGCTGAGGGGGAAATCCTCCCTGTATCCAGGGTGTTCCCTCAGCCACGCGGCCGTGTCCTTTGTGGAGAGCTGTCTTTCAAATACGGGATTCCCGGTAGTTGTCTGAAATGGAAAGGGGTGGTCTTTTGTTTCCAGAAAGCTCACGGCTATTTCGGCATCTGCTGATGGGTGCGGAAAAAGAAAATCCCGAAAATATTGTGTGCAAAGATTAATTGCATTTTCCGCCCGGCCTGAAAAAGAGATTGCGAAATTAATGCCTGCCAGGGTCAATGTTAATTCCATAGGTCTTCTCAACTATTAGATATACCTGGAAGGAGGGAAAAGCCCTGATTCAAAGGACTCTTGACACAAAAAGTAAGGCGCGTAAAGGTCACCGGTGAGTGCATAGGCATTGGCCCGGCAGGCGCCAAGACATTGAAACTTGAAGATACAGTGATCACAGACCCCTTTGAGCTTGGTGGGGAGGGATTTACGCAGATCCTTGAGGATTGAACTGTTTCGCCAGATTTCAGAGATGGAATCACGACGGATATTACCCATTCGAAGATCATGAAAGTTCTGTCCTATTCCACAGATGGAAAGGTCCCCGTTCCCCAGGATCCCCAGGATATTCAGTATATGACATTGGTTAATTCCTTTTCGCTTGATTTCCTCAATGGGAAGAAAGGCTACGGGAAGATCAAAAATAATAGACAGGCCTTCCTTCGGGGGCCATTTCTTTTTCACCGTGCGGTATAACTCCAGCAGTTCTTCCAGCTTCAGATTGTGTTTATGCTCAAATATCTCCTTCCCTCTACCACACGGGATCAACGGGTTTATCTTCAGGGAACCGGCCCCTAATTCTTCGCTCAACTTTATAACCCCGGGGATTTCATCCCTGTTTCTTTTCTGGAGTGTCATAATGATCTGAAAATTCAAGTCATGCCTGGATAGGAGGTCCAGACCTTTCAGTGTGCGGCGGAAGCTTCCTTTTACCCCTCTGATTTGATCGTGAATCTCTTCTGTGGAAGCATCCAGACTGACGGATAACTGGTCCAGATTGCATGATTTAAGGCGTTCGACCATGTCTGTATCAATCAGGGTACCATTGGTTTCGATAAGAACATCTATCTCTTTAGAGGCCAGAAACGCCAGTAATCCATCAATGTGTCTGTATAAAAAAGGTTCACCGCCCGTGAGCTTTACACTTTGTAATCCTAAGGATCCGGCTTCGGATATCGCCTTCTTAAGAGAGTCAGGAGGAAGGCCGTTTTGTCTTTGCTCGGAAAATTTGGGTGAAATCCAGCAATGGGCACAACAGAGGTTACAGTGGTCTGTAAGGTAGAGGTAAAGACTGGTCAGTGAAAATTCCGGCTCTTTGCTTTGCATCATATCGGTAGACAAAAAAATTATCCATTATTTTCTGTTAAGGGGAGACAGGAAGTCGTTTTCTTCAAGTTCCTGGAGGAATGTCTCCAGGTCTTCTTCTATCCGGCGGCGCTTTACATCAGGGAATAGCCCGGACATATGATTGATAACTTGGCCTAAATCCTGTTGTTCGGTCAGCAACAAAAAGGTCTCTTTGCCGGATCTGTTCATGTATTTAAGGTTGCCAGTAGATGGATCGAATAAGAAGGCCCCGTCATCCTCTTCCCTGTAGACAATCTTTTTATTCCTCTCAAATTTTTGTGTGAAATCCATGGGTCTAAAGAATGGCCCCGATTTTTTTCAGGCGACTGAGGAAGAAAAGGGTATCGGTCCATGCCCGATGCCTGGAAACCAGATATCGGTTATGAAGCGTTTCGGAGATATCCTTTGGGCTCTTACTTCCGTCACATGCGTCCCAGATTATTTTTGCCATTGCGTTCAGGCTGCATACAGGGCCCATTTCCCCTCTTTTCTCCCTGTAAAGGGTGCTTTTATCACCCGAGGTTTTAAATGTCACGGATGCATCCTTCTGGGGCCTTGAAGATATCAGTGCCTCCAAATCCATTTGGGACAAAAGATCTCGGATTTCAGGCCTGGCGGCCTTCAGCCGTCCGGGGCTTGCGAGCACAATACCGGGAAGTAATCCTAAAAAAGTACCAATGAAGCCTCTCCTGGACGAAATGGTATTTATCCTTTTATCCATAAATCCCTCCTTTCGAGTACGCGCCCTGAAGTCTTTAAACAAAAAATAGAATACCAAAAAAGAGATACAGTAACAACTATTAAATCATTATAATAAAAAACTGCAATTGCGGATCTACTTAAGACTATTTAGAGCATTATCCCTTCCATTTCAGATAATTCGTTTCTTTGACATTCGTGAATGGTCATGAGGAGATCGACAGGTGTCATAAATCTTATCACTATGAATTCTTCGAGCCATTCTTCCTGCCCGCATATTCAATGACAGAGACAATGATGGCAATTAGGAATGCCTGGCACACAAGAATGATCGCATCAATCATCCTTGCATTTCTCAAGGCAATGCTGCTGAGACCAAGCGTGGCGCTTAATAGAAATATGGTCAGCACGGACTTTTTTTTATCGCCTAACAGGGCATAAAGCCGGTGATGAAGATGATCGGTGCCCACGTAGTCTATCCATTGCTTGACGGTTTTGACTTTTCCCGTGACAACCCTTTCCACAGTTATGTAAGTCATGTCAAAGATCAGGATCCAGAAGATCAGGATCGGTGTGGCAAAAGAGACTATCGGTCTGTTGTCCGCCCAATACCCCTTGATGGCCAGTCCGGCTAAAATAAAACCAAGGAATGTGCTGCCGGCATCTCCTAAGAATATGGTTGCCGGTTTTTTTGGTCTGAAATTAAAAGGGAGAAAGCCAAGGCAGCTCCCCACAATGGCAATGGCAATCCATCCCATAAAGGGCTGATTCGTCTGAAACGAGACTATCCCTATAAACAGGGCTATGATGGCGCTCAACCCGGTAGCCAGGCCGTCCATTCCGTCGAAAAAATTCATGGCATTTGTGATCCCCACGATCCAGAGGACAGTTAAAACAGAATTGGCAATGTATCCCCACGTAGTCTTTATGGGAAACAGGTCTAAAATAATTCCGCTATAAATAAGCATCAATACTACACAAATCTGGATGAGGAGTTTCAACTTTGCAGACATTCCCTTCCAGTCATCCACCAGTCCAACCATGCCTACGACCAAGCCTCCCAGCAACAGGACGATCATCTCGGTCTCCAGTATCATGTTGGCCGTCAATGACGCACAGAAGGAGGTCATTACTGCCGCACCTCCCATAAGAGGAGTGCTTTTTGCGTGAATCTTTCTTTCATTGGGTATGTCAAGGATATTAAGCCTTCGGGCTATACCGCCGAAAACGGGCGTCAAGACAAAAGAAAGGGAAAAAGAAAAAAGGAAAATATAGATCCATCTGAGTCCAATGGCCATAAGATAGGCCCGGAACAAGGGGACATTGAGCAAAAGGAAAAGCATAATAGCCGGGATGGTCAAAAACCTCAGAATGGGTGTTTCACTTTTACTCAACATGGCGGCTTAACCTTTTTCATTTATAATATCGTCCTGATCGCATCCACTATTCTATGGGCATCTTTTTCCTCAAGAGAGGGGTATATGGGAACGGATACGGCCTTTGACCATACTTTATCTGTAAACTCATATCCGGGCAGGTTCAAATATCTGTGTAATGGTTTAAAGACCGGCCTTCTGCACACGATTCCTTTCTCCCGCATCTTATCTATGAACCCTGTCGGATCATCAACAGGTATCACATAGCGGTAATAGATGTGTTCCCTTCCCTCCGGGACGGAGGGGGTTCGAGAAACTACCTGCTCCAATCCGGCATTATAAAGCCCGGCAATTTTTCGCCTTTTTGCTATGAATGAAGGGAGCTTTTTCAACTGGCTTTTACCTAACGCGGCCTGAATATCCGTCAGCTTGTAATTGTACCTGAGGGTATAGGTCTCCTTTTCATCATAGTCTCGAAGATCTCTTGCCCGGGTAATCAAATCAGGGTCATCAGAAAGGATAAGGCCCCCTTCCCCGGCACAGAGCATCTTTGTGGCATAAAGGGAAAAGATGGATATCCTACCGAGACTTCCTGTATATTGACCCCTGAATCTGGCCCCGGCCGATTGCGCGCAATCCTCTATTACGGGTATACCAAGGGACAGGATCTCATCCATATCAGCAGGCAGACCGAACATGTGGGGTACTACAATGGCACCGGTTTTTTTACTAATGGCCTTTTCGATCTGCTTGGCACTGATGTTGTAGGTGTAAGGATCGATGTCTACCAGGACAGGCGTGGCCCTGACATAATGGACGGAGTTCAGGAGAGCCGTGCAGACGTAGGATGGTAGTATGACCTCCGAGCCATCGCCTATCCCGAGACAGATGAGTGCCAGATGGAGGGCGGCAGTACCCGAACTCACCGCCACGGCGTGACGGACCCCGATAAAAGACGCAAATTCCTCTTCAAGCGATGAGACGGCTTTTCCCTGGACCAGCAGGCCGGAGCGCAATACATCTGCCGCGCCGGCAATATCTTCTTCGTCCAGAACTATCTTTGAGTGTGTAATCATCTTTTCAGTGAGCTATCAGCAGTCAGCAATCAGCTTTCAGCCTAAGGAGAAAGAAGATTAGTAGCCTTCAGTGCGTCTGAAGGGCCTTGGAAATCATTCCCCCTAAGCACTAACCTTTTCTGAAAGTTGACGACTGATAGCTGAACGCTACCTTTCAATCAATATTAATGAAAAGTCTCTCCGACACAAATCCCTCGGCCAAGGCGACCCTGCCCTGGACTCCCCTGAAGCTGGCGGAAGACCTGGCAATATCAATAATGGAAAGATCTTCTATGTTTGTCTTCATTATCTGAGACGCGTGCGCCTTCAAGGCCTCACATTTCATGTCCAGGGCCGAGCCGATATCTACAAATACATTGGGCGTAAAATTGTTTGTGGTCGGCACCTCATAAAACATGACGTTTTTTACATACCTTGTTGCTGAAAGAACGGATCTGTTTACGGTGCGATGATCCTGGTGCGTGTCATCAAAAAAGTTGACAAAAATAAAACTGGGATTGATGGAGGCAATGTGGCGTTCCACCAGATGAATGATCTCATTGCCTTTATCGATGAGTTCAGTGTCCCTGAGGTCACCCCAGAGAACCTCTCTGGCGCCTATGATATTCGCGGCATCTAATTGTTCCTTGTATCTTACTTCACCTTCCCCTCCCAGTTCACCCCTTGTAATGATCAACATAAATACGTTGTGACCTTTTTGGGAATATTTGATCAGTGTACCTCCACATCCTATTTCAATGTCGTCGGGATGAGGTCCGATAGCAAGTATGTTCATTTACTTCCCTCCCAGGATACCAAGACTCCTGTCACCGTGGTTAAGGATAAGGTCAATAACCGACATGTTCGGTATGAATTCGCCAAAAAGCTGGTCATATTCGGGATGCTGATAGTCCTGGAATTTGACTTCAATGCCCTGTGCGCTATATTTTTCAAGATCCATATATTGCCTGCCGCCGCTTCCTGCCAAATAGGTGTCCCCGTTAAAGTGCCTGGTTATGGCAACAAGTCTTTCATCCGGTTTATCCGGAAATTCGCCAAGTTCTGAGGCAACAAAAATCGGCGTGTCTATGCCGAGTACCTCTACCAATTTCCTCACCACATATATGTTCAGTTCAGAGATCTTTTCCCATGAGTTTGAAAAAATCTCTTCAAAGAACCCTTCCAGGTACTCATGGCAAATCGCCTTTCTGTAATTGGTAAATATGGCCTGTCTCTGTTTGTGTTGACATCTTACGGTATTATTGATTGTTACCTCATTGATTAACTGGGGATATTTATATCCAACCGGAACAGTCAGCCACTGGGACCCCTGGGCCGTCTT
>DAOUXC010000357.1 GCA_030666795.1 Desulfobacteraceae bacterium | reverse complement strand
CATTCATGGCAAAGTCAATGACCTTACCCTCCCCATCTATCCGGATAACCTTGGAATCCTGACCCCCGATATCTATGACTGTTTCCGTGTCCGGAAAGAGGTGATGGGCGCCCATGGCGTGACAGGAGATTTCCGTGATTTTTTTGTCCGCAAAAGGGATGGTGATCCGACCGTATCCGGTTGCAACAATGAAATTCAACCGGTCCCTGGCAAGGCCGGCTTGGGAAAGGGCCTTCCCCAGGGTATGTTCCACGGCATCTGCCACGTTCGCGCCTGTCGCACTGATGGCATAGGTGACTACCCGGTCATCCTTATCCAGGAGGACCACCTCCGTTGTGAGTGAGCCAACATCTATTCCCGCAAAGTAAGTCATTGGATATCCGTTACTCCTCTAATTGTTCAAAAAAGGCTTCGAGTCGTGTTCGAATCTGTTCTTCCGAAAATGTTCGGAAATCGGTCATATCCGCTTCAATGACCAGTGTCTTGACCCCAAGGCGTTCTCCCAATAGCCGTCTGATGTCGTACTGCCCGACCGAGTAGGGCTTGCAGCTACGGAGCGAAAGAATGACCAGGCCGTCAATCCGGTAATCGCGGATCATCCCCTCCATGAGCTTCAGGCGATGGTCCATGTTGTTATTGAGGATAACCAGGCTGTATGCCCTGGCCATGGATTCAAAGGGGGATTCGGGGTCCAAATAATGGATGGTTTCGGCCCAGGCATTTGTGTACGTTGCGGCAACAAAGTTAAAACCCCTTTCAGCAAACAGCAATGACCAGTCCCGCAGTTTGAACCAGACTGCAATGTTGTCCCACATAAGGCGTTTTTTTTCATTTGCAATCGCGCCGATTCCATTTTCAACCCGGTCCTCAAGTTCCTCAAGCAATATCCGGTAGTAGTCCAGGCTGACAGGGAGACCTCTTAAAGAGACAACCGGGGCCATGTGAACAAAGGCGTCAAAGATGGTCATGGGTGCCGGGCTGTGTTTCATGGTTGCAAGAACCTTTCCCCATGTCAACGACGCCTCACTGCCAAGGCCAATGATTTTCTCAAAGCGTTTGTCGGAGAACTTACGCCCTGAAATTTTCTCTAACCGGGGGATCATTTCTTCGAACTGGCTGACCATATACCGGATGTCACTTTCCTGTATGTCCTTAAAATTAAAAGGCGTGTCAAAGACTATCAATGGAACGTCCCAGTAGTGTGAGAGCTCCTTGTACCAGTAAAGCACTGTCTGACAGATGTTGTTGCAGCAAAAAAGAAGATCCGGTCTGGGAAGGCGTCCGGCCGGTGTTTTTCCGGAAAAGGCATGTCCTATGTCGATTCGGGCATAGGAGCAAAGATCCGGATGGTACCCCCTGTCTTCGGCCTTGGCGCAGATCTCCGGTCCGAGTTTCTGTGCCCCGCACAGGGCCCCGTGGTTCTCCGGATAAACCGTGTAAAAGTCAAACACACGCAAGAGCTCAACCGGGGCTCCACTGGTCACCCAGGCAACGGGTTTGGCCCCTTTTACAAAGCGGGACAGATAATAATGCCGTGTCATGATCTCCCGCAGGCGGTCCGCGCATTTCAAAGGGGGGCCAAGGTGGAGATTCGGCTTTCGGGGCCGTCTTTTCTTTTGCATGTGCTGCAGCCGGAAAAGAGCGGGCGCTCCCAGGTCTTTCATTACGCGGTATTGAGTGGATCTATACAATGACATAATTACCCGAATGTTAGGGTTACCTCTCAACCGATCATCTCAACAAATGCTTCCACACGTGTTACCATTTGACCTGACAGCCCCTGGTTCAGGTCTGTGTCCAGGGAAAGGGTGGAAATTCCCCTCTTTTTCAACTCCTCCTTGAGGTTGGGAATATCAAACCATTCCGGCTCACAAAACTTGACCACATTAAATATGACGCCTTTCGCGCCGGTCGCGTCCACAAGACGAAAAAGATATTCCGCTCTTTCGCCAATGGAAGAGCCCTTGGTAGAGCAGGGGGGCATGGCAAAATAGGATTCGGTGAGGTTTTCAAAGGGATCATCCAGGTTATTGGCCGGAACAAGAAGGCGGCGGCTCCCGATCAAGAAATCGTCATGCGCCACTCTCACACCAAGGTCGTCCAGGAGTGTAAGTATCTCCGGGGGGTTCGGCAGGACGCCGCTTAAAAGGACCGGGGCTTGTCCCTTCATCCCCTGTCCCTTATTCCGGCTTAAGAATACTTCCAGTTCCGGGATAAAGTCATCGGGGAAAAGATATTCGCCATGTCGAACCACCCTGTAGAATTCTTCGTTGGTGATATTCAACTCACCCTCTGCGCGTAAATCATAAAGCCCGGTCAAAAGAGCGGAAACTTTCTGACTCTGGTGTATACGCTGCTTGAGGGTGTCCGGGTCAAGGGGACCGAATTGCTTTTCCAAAGAGCTGACCAACTCCTTCAAATGGTTGTGATAAAAGTCACGGCTGGCCGTGTCATAGGGGGCCTTGGGATGATAAAAAAAATAACAGGGCTTTTCAGCCTTCATGTAGTCGTTGATGACCGAGGCCAGGTTCTGGATCGAATCACAGGTATGAGGGAACAGGAACCCATCCAATATATCGCACTTCCCCTGAAGAATAAGTTCCAGGCCGAGCTTCACTACAGAACATATGGTGGGCTGCAGGTGTGCGTTGGCCAGAGTCATTTCAAGGGGTGGGTCCCATATTTCCGCGGGCACAATATTCATGGCCCACAGGATTTCCTTTGGATACTGTGCCGGAAAAACACCAAGGAGGTGTCTGCCCATTTCTTTTTGTTTAACCAGATATCCTTTTCGGGTCATGGGGCTGATTTTTCTTATTTGTAGGGTGGGTTAAGGCATGAAATCCACCAAGAAACTGTAAGGAATCAATATAAGGGCAGGGAAGCTAATATGTCAAGCCGTGAGTACGGGAGTCAGGCATAGAGCTTGGCGATTTCATTAGTTGACATGTCAAATATTAAGATGTAAGCTATTAGCTACTCAGATAAATTGTGAGGGTTTTTCACTACTGTCCAAGATAAATCGCTATTTTGATGTTACCTTAATAGACTTAGAAGCTTAGTATCCGAAATACATTTTTTCATTTCAGGTTGTCATATGAACTCACATCGGCAGAGAGACGGCATATTCTCTTCGTTTCGTTAGCTTCGCCGTGCATGGCTCCTCTCACTGCGGGGTTTT
>DAOUXC010000343.1 GCA_030666795.1 Desulfobacteraceae bacterium | reverse complement strand
GCGGCAGGATTGTTCATTCAGGCTACTCTTCCCTAAAGGCTTTGAAATTTTTTCAGAAAATCGGTTTCTTTTTCAGAATCACCAAGTGCCCTGTAACAGCCCGCAATGTGATAGACTGCATCTCTTGAATCTTGAAACTTCAGAAAATACGGCAGCGCTTTGTCATATTCTCCCAAATTCATGTAACTTATTCCTAAACACATATTTAACGGCTCGCTGTGCGCAAAGTATTTAATGCCTTCTAAGAGCGTTCTGACCGATCCCCGGTACTCCCCGTTTTTTTGTCTGATGATACCTAATCCAAGGTAAGCACGGTGTTCAGGGTGATAATCCAGTGATCTCTCATACAGCCTTTCGGCAATCTTGTCTTTTTCTTTAATGGCTTCAATCCGCGCGTAGTCACCGTGTGTAAAGGTCATTCCAAGCCTTGAGAAAAAATCGGAATGCATTTCATAAAACTCTTTATTATCCGTCAGTTCTATTGCATCCACAAAACCGGGAAGATTTTCATAGAAGTCCGTCCTTAGCTTTTCACCAAAGGCGAGTATCTGTTCCCGGGTCAAATGGGGATCGGTTTCAAAATACATAATATCTTCGACCTGTTTCAGCCAGATATCATCCGTGATCTTGAATTTTTTCCTGAAATCCGAATAGAGCGCGGTCCCGGGAAATATGTCGAGGATATAAAAGATAATGCTCAGGGGTTTGATCTCATGGGTCAGATCTATGCTTTCTTGAATGGTGTCCCAATTCTCTCCGGGACAACCGTATATAAAATAGGCCCTGGCCATGATGCCCTGTTTTGTGGTCAGGGCAAAGGCATTCCTGATCTGATCGGCCCTGATGTTTTTTTTCAGAATCCCGTTCCTTATTCTTTCGGAACCGCTCTCCACCCCATAACTGATCTGGGTGCATCCGGCCTTTCTCATCCAGTAGAGCATGTCTTCACTAACGTAATTGACACGCGAGATGGCGGCCCAGGTTATTGTGAGGTTTCTCTCAATGATTTTCCTGCAGATGTCAATCACGCGATTCCTTTTAATGGTGAAGGTATCGTCTGAAAAATAAAAAAAGTTCATCCCTTTTTTATAGAGGTGTTCCAGTTGATCCACAAAATAGTCAGGGGAATGAAACCTCACCTTGTGTCCCCAGAATTTTGGGGACCCGCAAAAGGTACAACTCCCGGGGCAACCCCGGGTCGCGGAAACATGTTGATACTCAAAATATTTTGCCGGGTTGGGCAGGTTATCGAGATCCTTAATGACCGGGGCTATTTTTGTCTTTATAGCCTTACCCTTTTTCCTGAAGGCGATCCCTTTTATATCTTCAATGTCTCCATAATCCTTCTTTTCAATGCAATTTACCAGATTATGGAAGGTGTATTCCCCTTCACCCATAACCACGAAATCGATCTCTTTGAAATGGGTCAATAAAAGCTTCCACAAAAACGTTGCGCCAATCCCGCCAAATATGATTTTCACGTCCGGATCGATCTGTCTGGCTGTCCTGGCGATTTCAATACCGCCCCATCGGTTCGCGTGGAGGATGGAAAATCCTATTATATCCGGGTTTTTTGCAACCAGGGCCTCTTTGATTTTCTCGGGTGTTTTATTGATATTATACCAGTTTAATATCTCAACATCGAAGCCGTTTTCCCTGAGCATCGCGCCCACGTAATAGAGACCTATGGGGGGGACGCTGATATCTTCCGCGTTAAGTCTGTCTTCAAGACAATATGGATATATGAGCAGTATCTTCATTTGCCGTACAATTCCCTTTGAACCATTTCGGTGAGGGAAAAAACCTTTTCTTTATCGATTCCTGTCTCTATCCCCGATTCATTGAAAAACCGGATAAGCTTCTCTGTCGGTTGATTGCCGGGTGCCCCGGTAACGCAACCACCTGTACCGCCTAAGGATGCGTCAAAACGCCGGACACCCATGTCATAGGCAATTTTGCTATTGGCGATCGCTGCCTCACCCGATACATGATGGGGATGATAGGCCAGCTTTTCTATGTCTTTTCCCTTCCTTATATTCAGTATGCTTTCGAAAAACACACCTGTTTCTTCCTGACCCGCCACACCCTGGAGGTCCGAAAATGTTACTGTCTCGACACCAAGGTCAAAGAGCAGATCCACATAACCGTTCACTTTATCCGTATCAGCTTTGATGAGAACGTCATGGTCCGGGTCAAAATATCCGAATGCCGCCGAGATGTATCCTGCCATCCTTATATTATTGAAACGGGCATCCCCGGCTATTTCTTTGTATCCCTCGATAGTCTCCTTTACCGGCCTTCCCAGGTTGGCAAGATTATGGGCCTCCACCGCTGAAAAAAATATCCCGATGGTGTGGTTGAAGCCTTCCGGGCCAAGGTCCAAATCGAGAAAATTCCTGTATCCGGCCTTGTTTGGAACCAGTGTGATGAGATGGACGCCGTTAATTTTGCCGAGATCAATGGCAATTTTTTTGAGCGCCTCCCGGTTCATGGCCGGGGCGATTTTTGGGCTGATACATGAAAAAATTTCAATATTGGTAAAACCGGCGGCAATGAGTCTTAACGCGATTTCAACCCGTATTTCCGGGTTAAAGATGTGCAGGTGATGTGCGGGAACATTCTGCCCGTACTTCCGTAGGGTGACATCGGTAACAATGACGCTGTCTTTGTTGTTTTCTAACATGATTGTGTCTTGATACTGAAATTCAACCGGTTCGCCTCAGTCCTTGGACGTGAATAAAAACCGAAGATCCTGGAAATTTGAAAACCAAAAGCCTCAAACCAATAAGTTTGATATACAAACTATTCTTATAACATGATATAAAAAAAGAAAAGGTTATGGTCAAAATTAATAGGCCAAATGCTGAAGAGCGATGATCTTTACGCATTGTTTGGCTAAGGCATGAGGAGCCTCTGTCTTCGCTTTTTCTTGACAATTTTCAGGCGCTTTCGTTATAGTTACTTTGTAGCTAAATAGTAGCCATAACGGGCTTGTGGATTTTAGGTTTTCAGCCCAAAATCCGAAATTGTACCAACCGGAATTAAAGGAGGGTAACCTATGGATATCATTCCTGAAATAAGAAAAATAGTCGGTCCTGAAAATGTCTTTGATGATCGGGTGGAGTGTATTTCCTATTCCCGTGATCTTTCCGTACATGAGGGTATCCCGGACGCAGTGGTTTTCGCCCATACCACGGAGCAGATTTCCGGGATTATGAAACTGGCAAATGAGGCAAAAATCCCTGTCACGGTCCAGGGTTCGGGCACTGCGACGACAGGGGCATCTCTTCCCGTGGAAGGCGGGATACTCCTGGACGTCCACAACATGAATAAGATCCTGGAGATTGATAAGGAAAATTTCTACGCAACGGTGGAACCAGGGGTCATCTGCAACAATCTGAATATCGCGCTCAAGAAAGACAACCTCATGTTGCCCCCCAACCCCGGAAGTGAACTTATCGCCGCCATAGGCGGTATGATGTCCACCAACTCGAGCGGGCACAGGGCCGTAAAATACGGTACGGCCAAGGACTATGTAAAGGGTCTTAAGGTTGTTTTGGCCGATGGAACGGTCATTGAAACAGGTTTCAAGACT
>DAOUXC010000029.1 GCA_030666795.1 Desulfobacteraceae bacterium | reverse complement strand
TGAAGAATCGCTGCAAGAGTTTGAAGTGAACTAAAGTTAAAAGTGAGCTAAAGTTAAGGAATTCTGCCAATTATATAAAATCATCGGAGCGAAGCGACTCCATAACCCTGGCCCAGACCGATCACCACCCCTTTACACCTAAAAAGTCAGGCCTGGAATGATACTTTAGCTTGGCCAAACATACTAACGAGTCGCACCAGGGCGGGCTTTAGGCACTTTAGATCATTTTAGACACTTTTAACTTGCATTAATTCTGTCAAGAAATCGTAGCTGAACTTCTAACTTGATGGTTCGATTTTTGACAAAAGGCTGCTGCTTAAACTACATGATGGTGACGGCATCAAACTTACATGCATCATAACAGATGCCGCATTTAATACACTTATCCTGATCTATTTCATGGGCCTTTTTCTTTTCTCCGGTTATGGCCTCCTGCGGGCATTTAAGCGCACACAAATGGCAACCGTTACAGGCATCTCCATCGATTTCGTAATGGAAAAGGGCCTTGCAGACACCTGCCGGACATTTTTTGTCTCTGATATGTGCCTCATACTCGTCACGGAAATATCGTATAGTCGTCAGTACCGGATTGGGGGCCGAGGTTCCCAACCCGCATAGGGAGAACTTCTTTATCATGCCGCCCAACTCTTCAAGCAGTTCGATATCCCCCTCCTTACCCTTCCCCTCGCAGATGTCATTGAGGACCTCAAGCGACCTTTTAATTCCTTCCCTGCACGGATTGCACTGACCGCAGGATTCTTCCTTGAGGAAATCCAGGAAATATCGGGCCACGTCCACCATGCAGGTGTCCTGATCCATGACGATCATTCCACCGGAGCCCATTATGGAGCCGACCTTTGTCAACTCATCAAAATCAACACCCAGATCCAGGAATTGTTCCGGAATGCATCCTCCGGAAGGTCCCCCGGTCTGAACGGCCTTAAATCTCTTCTTTTTGGGTATGCCGCCCCCAATGTCATATATAATGGTGCGCAAGGTGGTGCCCATGGGGACCTCCACTAAACCTGTGTTGACCACTTTTCCGACAAGCGAAAATATCTTGGTCCCCTTGCTGCCTTCGGTGCCTATTGAAGCGTACCACTCAGCGCCGTTATTGATAATGACCGGTACATTGGCCCAGGTTTCTACATTGTTAAGGTTGGAAGGACCCTGCCTCAATCCCTTTTCAACCGTGTGGATGTATTTTGCCCTGGGTCTGCCCGGTTGACCTTCGAGAGAGGCCATCAGGGCAGTGGACTCACCGCACACAAAGGCGCCCCCCCCACGGCTGATATGGATATCAAAATCAAACCCCGAGCCGAGAATATTTTTACCCAAAAGACCCAATCCTTGTGCCTTTTCGAGGGCAATGGTCAGATTTTTTACCGCCAATGGATACTCGTGTCTTACGTAGACATACCCTTCGTGGGACTCAATGGCTATTGCTCCGATAATCATGCCCTCGATGATACTGTGAGGGTTCCCTTCCAAAAGGCTTCGGTCCATGTACGCGCCCGGGTCTCCTTCGTCCGCATTACAGATTACATATCTGTTCCCTTCGTGTTTGCGGCAGGACTCCCACTTGACAGCCGTGGGGAAGCCGCCACCGCCGCGGCCCCTCAAACCGGACTTTTTTATCTGGTCGATAATTCCTTCAGGCGTCATGTCCAGCAGGGCCTTTTCAAGTGCCCCGTACCCGCCCACCGCGATATAGTCTTCTATGCTGGTGGGGTCAATCATCCCGTTGTTACCGAAAACCGCTCTCTGCTGCAGTTTATAAAAGGGGATATCCCGTTCATGTGTAATCTTCTTTTTAGTGGAAGGATCTTTAAAAATGAGACGATCGACCAGTTCCCCTTTTTTTATGGTTTTTTCAACTATGTCCGGGATGTGCTCCTCCTTGAGCTGTGGATAAAAAATGCCTTCGGGATGAAGGACCATGATCGGCCCTTTTTCACAGAAACCGTGACAGCCCGTCAGCTTGACCTCCACTTTGTCCTGGAGATCCTGCCTGGTCAGCTCTTCTATCAGCGCCTTATGAACTTTCGAGGTTCCATAAGCGGCACAGCCCGAACCTGCGCAAAGTGAAACGAGTTTTTTCTTGCCGTCAGGACCCCTGTCTTGAGCTGACTTTCTCAGTTGTACAAGTGCCTCTTGGTTTTCCAATCGTGTCATGTAATTATAAAACCCCCATTGCTCCCCGGTCTGTCAAGAGGCATCTTTCTCGTACTCTTCAATAACTTTTAAAGCTTTGGAACGATCAAGACCACCGTAGGTTTCCTGATTTACCGTAATAACAGGTCCGGAAGCGCAACACCCGACGCAACGAACCGCCTCCAAGGTAAAGTGAAGGTCGTCGGTTGTCTGACCTTCCTTGATTTTCAGCTTTTCCTGCAGCGCGTCCATGATTTTATCCGCCCCTCTCACGTGGCATGCGGTCCCTGTACAGACGTTGATAATGTGTTTCCCTCGCGGCTCCAGACTGATGGTTTTATAAAAGGTCGCCACGCTGTAAATCAGACTTTTCCGGACCCCTAACCTATCCTCCAGAAGAAGGACTGCTTCCGGGGGAACATAGTTGTAAATGTCACTGATGTCCTGCATGATCATGAGCAGGGCCTCGTGATCCGACTTATATTTTTCAATAATCTTATCTATTTCCTGCCAATCGATTTGAACACATTCTTCCATTGTATTTACTTCCTTGAAAATTTTTTGACGGGAGTGACAGGATATCCGGGATTAAAATCATCTGAAATTATCCTGTTATCCTGTCAGGTTTTTTTTAAAGCCTGACATACTAAAAGGTAATTACCTGGTTGGTGACCGGGCAGTTTTCCACACAGCTCCCGCACCCGGTGCAAAGTTCCATATTAATGCTTCGAGCCCTTTTCTTGATTTTCACCTTGAAATTTCCGGGAGAACCCTCAACGGATTCAAGATCAGCATAGGTGATCAGTTCGATGTTTAAATGCCGGCCGACCTCGACCAGTTTAGGAGAAATGATTCACATGGCACAATCATTGGTGGGAAACGTCTTATCCAGTTGAGCCATGCTTCCGCCTATGGAAGGGCTTTTTTCCAGGAGATAGACGTAATATCCCGAATCAGCCAGATCGATTGCGGATTGCATTCCGGCAATCCCGCCACCTACGACCAATACGGAACCCCTTATGTTATCGGACATTGGATAACTCCTTAAAGTTTTATTAATCCAGAATATCTTCTGTTTTGATTTTATTACTCAGAGCATCATATTGTTTGCAATCTAAAATCCCCCCTGGCCCCCCTTTAAAAAAGGGGGGAAAACTATAATCTCCCCCTTTTTTAAAGGGGGATTGAGGGGGATTTTTTTGTGAGTAACCTATTCAAATGCAAATTATCAAATGCTCCCCGTACTAACACGGTTTTTGGTGTTGCAATGTGGCTATATTATAGTTATAATGTAATCATATATCAATCGTTTTTTTAAAAAAGGGGACTTTGATGGGAAATGTTGACCTGGAACATGCCGATATGAATTTCAGGAAAGAACTGGCCCGGCAACCGGGCGGGGAAAAGATTTCCGCGTGTTTCATGTGCCGAACATGCGTAGCCAGTTGCCCCATATCAGCGGTGAACGACAGATTCCATCCCTTAAGAATAATCCGGATGGCCCTTTACGGTCTTAAAGAGCAGGTCCTGTCAAGCGATTTCATATGGCTCTGCTCAAGCTGTTATGCCTGCCAGGAAAGGTGTCCGCAGGGCGTAAGCATTACCGAGTTTATGACCCTTTTGAAAAATATGGCGGCCAAAGAAGGGCACATGCCGGCAGGCATAAGGGCACAACTCGATCTTGTCAAAGGAGAGGGCCGGATTTATCCCATTGATGATTTTGATAACAAAAAAAGGGCCAAGATAGATTTGCCGGCAGTGCCGACGACCTGTGGGGTGGTGAAGGAGCTGTTTCCGGAGTGAGAGCTATATAATGAAATACGCATTTTTTTTGGGATGTACGATCCCCGCGAGATCCAGGAACTATGAAGTCTCTGCCAGAAGAGTCGCAGATAAGCTGAATATCGAACTGGTTGATGTGAAGGAATTTATCTGCTGCGGTTTCCCTATCAAGGCCAGCGATCAGAGATCTTCCGAGATAATGGCCGCCTATAACCTTTGCCTGGCCCAGGAAAAAAATCTGGACATTTTGACTTTGTGCAGTTCCTGCGGATCAGCACTGACGGAAGCGGCACATCACCTGTCCGAAGACGACAATGCAAGGGACGAGGTTAATGAGCATTTGGCAGGAGCGGGTTTGAAATATGAAGGGAATGTCAAGGTGAGGCATTTTGCCCGCGTCCTGTTTGAAGACATCGGGGAGGATAAGATAAAAGAACATTTTCAAAAAGAACTGAGTGATCTTAAGGTAGCTATACATTACGGGTGCCACTACCTGAAACCTTCCGAGATATATGATGGGTTTGATGAAGTGGAGGCCCCGAGATCCCTCGACGAGCTGGTGAAATTAACCGGTGCCGAGGTCGTTGATTATCAGGGCAAAAAAAAATGCTGTGGCGGGCCGGTACTCCCTGTGGATGAAAACGTGGCACTTTCCGTGACAAAAGAAAAACTGGATAATATTGCCGTGACCGATGCCAATGCCATGTGTCTTGTGTGTCCCTTCTGTTCCGTGATGTACGACAGCAACCAGAAGAGCATAGAA
Organism: Desulfobacteraceae bacterium; assembly: GCA_030666795.1. Lineage (GTDB taxonomy): Bacteria > Desulfobacterota > DSM-4660 > Desulfatiglandales > Desulfatiglandaceae > JAIOSR01. The sequence continues at coordinate 13,324 of DAOUXC010000029.1, read as the reverse complement.
TCGGAATATGATACGACCTACAATCTTCCCGTTCTGTACCTGACCCAGATTCTGGGTATTGCCATGGGTTTTGACAGGAAGGCCCTGGGTCTTAACATGAATGTGGTTAAGACAAAAGAATTATTGTCAAGGTATTTCTCGAAAGAGTAATCATAAGCGGCATCCCTTATCCATCGAAAGCTCTGTCATTGATTTGACAGGGCTTTTTTTGTATCCTTTGAAAATTCTTGACAAAAACAACCTGTTTTGGTTTAAATTTGTTGTTAGTCATTTTTTTAACCCTAACAATAGGGAAGCTATGGCGCTTAATCAAACAAAAGGCCCCATTTCTCAGATAGAGAAGTGGGGCCTTTTTTGTCTATGGCCGGAGTCTTACGTCTACCGGATGTATCCTTAAATAGCTGTAAAGTTAAATGTAGTATTCTTGAGTTCGGGAAGAGAAAAGAACAAGACAAGTGGAGTTCAGTAAGGGAGTCGGTCTGAAATAGAAGGGGAGGGAGTCGCATATGAAAAAGAAACTTCTGATCATTGATGACGAACCCGATATCCTGAAGACCCTGGAGATGACACTCAAACAGGAGGGCTACCATGTCACCACCGCCACGGGGGGCGAAGCGGCCTTGGAAATATTCCGCAGGCAGCCCTTTGACCTGGTGATCACGGATATGCGGATGCCCGGCATGGACGGCATGGAGGTGATTCGTCAGGTCAAGGCTTTGGACCCGGACGTGGAGGTCATTGTGCTCACCGGCTACGCCACCCTGGAAAACGCCATTGTGTCCCTTCGAAATGTGGGTGCCTTTGATTATCTGACCAAACCCCTCGAAAGCATCGATCAACTCTTTATCACCGTAAGGAAATCCCTGGAAAAGCGGCGGTTAAGCCTGGAAAACCGTGCGCTTCTCAAGGATCTCAAGGATAAAGAGCGGGAACTGAACAATCAAAACCAGGCACTTCGGGAGAACGAACTTCTGAAGCAGGCCATTCTGGACGGCATTACCAGCACGCTCTGTTTTGTCAACCACGAACTTGAAATCTTGTGGGCCAATCGGGCCGTGGAGCAGGCCACAAATCTCTCCATGAAAGAGCTGGTCGGCCGAAAATGTCCTGATGTCTGGGGAACGGAGCCGGAGCCTTACAAGGAATGTCCACTGATCAAGGCCCTCAAGACCGGAAAAACAGAGCAGGCCACCATGAAGTACCCGAAGGGAAGGATCATGAATGTGCGGGCGGAGCCTGTGGCTGACTACAAAGGCCGACTCCTGGGGCTGCTGAGAATCGCCGATGACATTACGGAAAAGGCCCTGGCGGAGAGAGCCTTGACGGAGAGCGAAAAGAAATACCGGGAGTTAGCCGACTCACTGCCCGTGAACCTGTTTGAAACGGACGCGGAGGGAACCGTGACATTCCTGAACCCCTTTGCCCTTGAGAGTCTGAAATATACCCGGGAAGACCTGACAAAAGGTCTTCATCTCAAGAATATTGTGGATACAAAGCACTGGGATAAGGCCCAAAAGAATGTCCGGGAAATGATGTCCGGAAAAGCGTATGAAACCATAGAGTCACTGGCTCAGAGGAAAGACGGGACCACTTTTCCTGTTTTGGTGAACATTTACCCTGTCCTCGAGGAGAACCGGCTTTCAGGCCTGAGGGGATTTGCGGTGGACATCACCGAGCAGAATCATCGGCTGGAGGAAATGACCCGGATGGCCAAGCTGGAATCCCTGGGCACCCTGGCCGGCGGGATCGCGCATGATTTCAATAACCTGCTTACCGTTATCCTCGGGAACATAGGTCTTGCCGGATGGGACATGGCACCTGAAACGCCATCGGCCAGGGCCCTGAAAGATGCGGAGAAAGGATGCCTTACGGCCAAAGAACTGGCCGGACAATTTGTCACCTTTTCCAGGGGTGGACGCCCGCACATGAGGACCGCCGCAATCGATACACTCCTCAGGAACACGGTGAAGTTTTCCCTGAGCGGCTCAAACGTAAAATGTGAATACAGCATTGCCGAGGACCTGTGCCATGCCGAACTGGATGAGGGGCAGATAGGACAGGTGATCCAGAACCTGATTCGAAACGCCATAGAGGCCATGCCCGAAGGCGGAACCGTGCGGGTCCGCGCGGAGAACGTAGAGGTAACGGAAAAAGGACAAACCTCTGTTCCCCGGATTCCGGAGGGTCGTTACATCAAGTTGGAGATTCAGGATGAGGGGGTCGGCATTTCGGAAGAACATAGATCCAGGGTGTTTGACCCCTATTTTTCCACAAAGGTCCGGGGTGCCCAAAAAGGCATGGGTCTGGGGTTGTCCACGGCCTTTTCCATTGTCAGGAAGCACCGCGGATTCCTGTTCCTGAAGTCGAGCGTGGCCTCTGGAACAACGGTATCCATCTATCTGCCCGCTGCCCGGGAGGAAAAGGAAGCGGGGCAAGGTCCTGTGGACACTGTGCCCGGGGACCAGACGACCTCAAAGGGTCAGAAGGTCCTCGTGATGGACGACGAAGCAATGCTCAGGGACATGGCCGAACAGGTGCTTCAGTTGATCGGATATGAGGTTGAGTCGGTCGGGGACGGCAGGGAGGCCGTGGAGGCATACAAGAAGTCCCAGGAGGAATCCGAACCCTTTGATCTGGTAATCCTCGATCTGACCGTGAAGGGTGGGCAGGGTGGAAGAGAGGCCATCAGGGAATTGTTGAAGTTGAATCCCGACGTAAAAGCGGTTGTATGCAGTGGCTATGCGGATGATCCGGTCATGGCAAACTGCGAGGAATACGGATTCCGCGCCTCCCTTGCCAAACCTTTTTCAAAGACATCCCTGGAGGACGCCCTGAGAAAGGCCCTTGCCTGAGTTTACGGGCGCCAACTTTGATGGTTTTATAAAAACCCTCAGTTCATAATGCTTTTGGAAAGGCCCCAGATATATGGCGTGCAAATCTTGAGGAATAAGGTGTACTTGCAGTACGCCGCAGTGACGAAAGATGCGGCACAAAGACGTAGATGGGGTTTTTACGAAAGCGTCAACTTTGTTTTTCCCTGCTTATAATGAGACCGGGGTCTTGACGAAGGAAAAAATAAATGAAGTATACCGGAAAGACAAAGACCGCCCGAAATGCATATGACAGGCTGTCGGACTTTCTTTCCCCTCTCAATCTCATTTCAGAAGAGAGGTCCAAGAGGATTCTGACCGGATTGATAGCCATTGCTACGTGTCCGGTGCTGTTTGGCTACTGCTTTTTTCACCTTGATCCTTGTGTTGACCCAGAGTTTCGGCATGCTTCGGTACGATTATGACATCCGCTTCAAAATAGAATATCTCCTCGCTCTTCTTATTGTCAGTCTGATTTCCTACTGGTTTGAAATAGCCCGATTCCAATATCAGGAGACAACAAAAAGGCGACAGGCCAGCTTGGAAGCCGCCAATCAACTGCTGAGTCAGGAGATTGAAAAACGAAAAATAATGGAACAGACTGCAAGGGGCGCGCTCCTGGAACTAAAGGAAGCCCAGTCGCAGTTGATCCAATCCGGCAAATTGGCCTCCATCGGGGAACTGGCATCCGGCGTTGCCCATGAGTTGAACCAGCCGCTCATGGTAATTCGAGCCAACGTTCGGCTGTTGACACGGACGTTTAAGAAGGTTTTAGAATTTTCAGAGGATCGGCTTCAATCGTTTGCGCTCATTGAGGCAAGCGCTAAACGGATGATGAACATCATCAACCACCTTCGCACATTTTCCAGCCAGGCAAAGGGAAAATTTACGGCTGTTGATGTCAACAAAACCATCGATGGATGTCTCCTCATGGTGGGGGAACAACTGAGGATTCGGAATATCGATCTCAAATTTGAACTTGTGGAAGATATCCCCGAGATCGCGGGAAACGCCACCCAGATAGAACAGGTTGTCCTGAATCTGATCACCAATGCCAGGGATGCGGTAGAAGAAAAGATACGCAATCATCCGGATTCGGATGTGCGGGAACGATCAAAGTGATCACCCGTGACAGGGGGACGTCAGGGCGTCTCATCGAAATGTTGATTACGGACAAAGGGGGAGGGATCTCCGACGAGCATCTGGACAGGATTTTCGATCCTTTTTTTACCACCAAAGAAATCGGGAAGGGGACGGGGCTGGGACTGTCTATCAGCTACGGCATTGTCAAAGATCATCAAGGGGAGATCGAAGTGGCGAAGACCGGGCCCGCGGGAACTACATTCAGGATATCAATTCCGATCAGCTAAAAAAACCACCTTGCATGACCAAGTCGGTTTTCTAATCGTGAATCAAGACGGCCATTTTTCAATGATAAAGCGGGATTTTCCTTTACCCTGAACCTGAAGATTTCATGATTATTATTTGCAGATGAATAAGAAAAGTCAAATATTGACCGGTTCTTGTCGTTGGTCAGCAAACCCGTTTACCAAAGAAGATAAACAGATAGTCTCCAATGAAAAATGCAAGACTGTGTACAGCCTGCTTAACCGGTGAAAACCTGTTGTTGATCGGCCCCGTAAAACGGGGATCATTGATCATGCCGGTCAATGGAGAAGGGAAAAACGCAGAACCTTACTGAGACCCCATACGACCAACCCTTCTCATGACCCCCTGCATGGCGCAATGGAACAGGCCTATATCCCATGATTCAAAAAATTTCCATAATTCCGTCTCTATCAGCTGCCGCCATTTTGACTATGGCAGCAGTCTACATCTTTTGGCGTCGTCGTCAATGGACCGCCTCCAGAACAGGCGTGTTTATCCTTTTGTCCTGTGCCGAACTGATGATAGTACACGCACTTGAACTCAGAAGTGCCGAACTTCAAACAAAGATATTTTGGAACAAGATGCAATATCTCTGCTTTGCATCAGTCCCAACGGCATGGCTGATCTATGCGCTGCAATACACGGGGCGTGAAAAATGGCTCACCTTGCGCAATCTTTTGCTTCTTGTGATCGTACCCTTAGCCGCCCTGTTGCTGGTCTTTACTAACGAGTCTCATGGGATCATGTGGACGCAGATTGCATTGAACACCAAGAACCCCTATTTGCCATTGGAGAAGATCTATGGCCCGGGGGTTATAGCGTTTACGGTGTATTTCATCCTCTTGATATGCCTTGCATCCTTACCTTTCATTCAGTTGCTTATTCGTTCACAGCGTCTCTATCGCTTGCAGGCCTGCGCGTTGCTCGCTACTACTCTTTTGCCTTTTTCGGGCTTTTTGCTTGATTTATTCAAGTTGAGCCCTTTTCCAAAGTATATCTTGACTTCATTGGGTCTTACCGTGGGCGGAGTAACCGTTGGATTGCTCATTTATCGATTTCGACTGGGAGACATTTTGCCGGTAGCGCGGAGTCACTTGATCGAAGGCATGAACGACGGCGTTCTGGTGCTGGACGGGCAGGATCGTATTGCGGACATGAATCACACGGTCCAGCGGATAACCGGACATTCTCTTTCAGAGGCCTTAGGGAAACCCATAGAACGCATATGGAGCGGATGGGGTGGATCCAAAGAAATTGAGCACAGTGAATCGGTTGGGATCAGGGAATTGGTCGTGGGTAAAGGTCAGGATCAACACACTTATGAAATGCACATCTCACCCTTACGCGACTGGCAGGGCCGTCTTGTGAGTAAACTGGTGGTCCTTCGTAACATCACGAAGCGAAAGAGAGCGGAGGAGTCCTTGAAACGGACCTATAATGAGTTGGAAGACCGCGTTTCGGAACGGACAGCAGAGTTATCAAAGACCGGAGTCCTTTTAAGAAAGGAGATTGCTGAACGAAGGCACGCGGAAGAATCCTTGCAACGGGCCTACGAAGAGCTCCAAAGCACGCAAGCCCAACTGATTCAATCGGCCAAACTGGCCTCCATCGGAGAGTTGGCCGCGGGTGTGGCCCACGAGTTGAATCAGCCGCTGATGGTGATACGAAGTACGGCCCAGTTCATTGATCGGGCCGCTAAAAATGAAAGATTGGATCACGACAAACTGATAGATCTCCTGGGAACCTTAGACAGGAACACCAAACGAATGATGAGCACCATCAACCACCTCCGGGTTTTTTCGCGACAATCCCCGAAGAATTTCACCACCGTTGATGTGAATAGGATTATTGAGGATTGTTTCCTGATGGTGGGCGAGCAACTGCGTGTCCATAATATCGAGGTAACAAAAACACTGGAGCCCATGTTACCCAAGATCCTGGGCGATGCCAACCAACTGGAGCAGGTTTTTTTGAATCTGATTACCAATGCCCGGGATGCCCTTGAGCAAAAGGAGCGGGATGAAAGGGCAAACGCTGAAGGGACATCAGGAAACACAAAGAAGATCGAGATCTTGACCGTGATTTCGTATGAAGACAAGGACAATGTCCATATATTGATTAAGGACACGGGTGGAGGAATTCCGGAGGAGGATATGGGGAAGATATTTGATCCCTTTTTCACGACCAAAGAAACCGGTAAGGGGACGGGGCTGGGTCTGTCTATCACCTACGGCATAATCGAGGATCACGGCGGCGAGATCCGGGTTATTGAGACAGGTCCGCAGGGGACGACTCTCCTGGTGAAATTGCCAATAGTGAAGGGTCGATACCCTCAAAATGGGGGCACATAAATCCGGATAATTGATCGGCAGCAGGCAATGCCTCACGGCCGTCCGGGGCAATCGAGACATCATCATCCCATTCAACCGGGTTTGCTTCAAGCACCCTTCCGGAGACCGGATCATCTTCATCGATCAGGATCTTCATCTTTTATCTCCTCCAGAACACTTTTCATTTCAGCCTCCAGGGCCGTGAGTTCCTTTTTTAGTGTTGAAAATTCATTTTCAGCTTCCCTTGTTTTGCCATCTTTCCCTAATTTTTCAAGGCGATAGGCAACATCCGATGCCCGTCTGGCGCCAAAATTGCCCACCGAGCCCTTCAGGCTATGTGCCGACCTCTCCAATGCATGGGAATCACCCCTGGCGATTCCTTTTCTGATCTCGGCAATATGAGCGGGTAGGCTTTCCAGAAACATGTGGGCGATTTCCTGAAAGAGTCCCCTGTCTCCCGCCAGGACCTCCATGGCCTTTGACATATCGAAAACATCTTCAGACCGTGTGTCATTTCTTTGTGACGAAGGCGGTTCTTTTCCCTTATCATTTGATCCATGCGCCAGCTTCTCGATTATCCTAAAAAGCTTTTCCGGATTTATGGGCTTTGCCACATAGTCATCCATTCCTGCTTCCAGGCATTTTTCCCGGTCCCCCTTCATGGCATGGGCCGTCATGGCGACGATGGGAAGGCGTGTTGCTGGTTGCTCGTTACTCGTTGCTGGTTGCTCGTTACTCGTTACTGGTTGCTCGTTACTCGTTACTGGTTGCTCGTTACTGGTTGCTGGTTGCTGGTTGCTGGTTGCCGGTTGCGCAGTAGTCATTGTTATTTGTTTTGCCTGATCTCGGTCCTCCGTCCTCTGTCCTCTGTCCTCTGCCCTCTGTCTTCTGTCTTCCATTTTTCTTATTTCCCGTGTTGCTTCGAAGCCATCCATCTCCGGCATCTGCACATCCATGAGGATCAGGTCAAAGTCCTCTCTACCAAGGGCCTCAACCGCCTCTCTTCCATTTGATGCCAGGATCACATGGTGGCCCCTTGACTTCAAAAGTTCCAATGCCAGTCGCTGATTGACCAGGTTGTCCTCTGCCAACAGGACATTGAGACTCTTGCGAGCTTCCTGAACGGTATAGCGGGTGATGACAGGGGATTTTTCCTCAGCAGCACGGCCCATGGCCATCATGATGGTATCAAAAAGCTCCGACTGCTTGACGGGCTTGGTCAAATATCCGGAAATGCCGGCCTCTCTGCAGAGTTCGGCATCCCCCTTTCGTCCCAGGGATGTGACCATTATGATTCTCACATCCTCTCCAAAGGGAGCCTCTTTTATCCTTTTGGCCACATCAAATCCATCCAATTCCGGCATCTGAAGGTCCAATAAAAGGAGCTTATAGGGGCTCCCTGAGTCAAATGCCTTACTCATCAAATCAAGGGCCTCGGAGCCGCCTGTCGCTTCTGTCGGCGCAAGTCCCCACGAAGAGGTCATTTCCTGAAAGATCATACGGTTGGTGGTGTTATCATCCACAATGAGAACCCGGGTGCCCGACAGACCCGATTTCTGCAGGCGAGGCACTTTACTTGCCGCTACGCGGCCCACCCCAAACCGCGTTGTGAAGTGAAATGTACTTCCGGGACCGACTTTGGATTGACTATTTAATATTGAAGATTGAATATTGAATGAAGGCGATTGACGATTGTCTTGGTTTTCTAATTTTTCATTTTTCAATCTACAATCTTCAATCTTCAATTGACAATTGCTTGGGCTTTCCACCCATACGCGACCGTCCATCAACCCCACAAGCCGTCTGGATATGGACAATCCCAGCCCGGTCCCGCCGTATTTTCTCGTGGTGGAACCATCCGCTTGCTCGAAATCATTGAAAACGGACTCCATTTTTTCCGGAGGGATCCCGATACCGGTGTCCGATACCGTGAAATGCAATTGCACCGAATCATCTGACGCCCCTTCCATCTCGACCCGGATAACGATTTCTCCTTCTTCGGTAAATTTAAGGGAATTCCCTGCCAGATTGAAAATGATCTGGCGAAGTCTGCCCGGGTCTCCTATCAGCGCGGTCGGGACCTCCGGTTTTATGTGGCAGGCTAATTCCAGCCCCTTTTCGTGCGCCTTTATGGCCAATGTGTCGGCGATATTTTCCAGGGTGTTGCGCAGATCAAAGTCGATCTCTTCCAGCTCCAGTTTCCCCGCCTCAATCTTGGAAGAATCCAGGATGTCATCGATGATAGCCAGCAGCGAATCAGCAGACATCTTCGCCATTTTCAGGTACTCCCGCTGAACTCCGGTCAGATCGGTATCAAGGACCAGTTCCGTCATGCCGATGATCCCGTTCATGGGTGTGCGGATCTCATGGCTCATGTTGGCCAGGAACTCGCTCTTCGCCCTGCTGGCATCCTCGGCATGCTCCTTTGCCCTGACCAGTTCGGTTACGTCTATGACATTCAGGAGTACGCCGTCGTAGGATCCCTCACGATAGATGGGCTGTACCCTCAGTATGACCTTGGCCCTCCCCAATGATTTCTGTATGACCACGGGCTTGGACCCCGGTTTATTTCTGAATGCCTCTATTCGTTCAAGGACCTTTTTGAGCAGTTTACCGGAGTGGAGATCCTCTATCCTCTTTCCAATAATCCGGTCCCGGTCGATCCCCATAAAATTGCAGAAAAAGGCGTTTACCTCCACAATGACGTTTTCAGAATTCGCGAACACCACCCCCTCGTCCATCTCAGTGATCATTGCGGAGAGCTTTGCGTTCTCCCGCCCGGCTTTTATCTGCGCCTTTTCAAGATCGGATATGTCGAAAAAGCTCCCGAGCAGGTATTCCCGTCCCTTAATGGTTATGGGTGTGACCGTGTTGAGTATGGTAAGCCGTTCTCCTCCAGCCGTTACAAGCTCATGCTTGGTATCCACGGTCTTTTTTCCGAGATCCGTGACGGGGCATTCACCCACCCCGGCCGTAAAGAAAAATTCCTGGCATCCCCTTCCCACGATCTTCTCTCTTGGGGCCCCGATCATTTTTTCCGCGCTCGGGTTGAGATCCGCAATGATTTGTGTTTCCCGGTCTATGACAACGATGCCGGTCTGAACGGCATCAAAAACGCCCTTTAAGCGCTCCTCGGAATCCTTGATGGTTTCTTCCATCTGCACACGCTCCGAGATATCTCTTTTTACGGCAGCGTAATTTATTATTTCGCCATTGGATCCTTTGACCGGAAAGATGGATGCTTCCTCATGGAAAAGGGACCCGTCCTTGCGTTTGTTCACAAAAACACCCTTCCATGTCCTGCCTGAGGTAATTGTTGCCCACAGGTCCTCATAGAACGAATCACCCTGGAGCCCGCTCTTCAGGAGCCTCGGATTCTGTCCCAATGCTTCGGAGGTTTTGTATCCCGTGATTTCTTCAAAAGCACTATTAGCATAAATGATCTTGCCATTCAGGTCCGTGATGACAACCGATTCCGAGGACTGCTCCGCGACCTCGGCCAGCCGGGAAATTTCCTTCTCCACTTTTTCACGGTCTGTGACATCCCTGACGATACCCCTGAATCCTTCGGGCCTTCCGTTTTTGTCCTTCCTGAGAGAGATCGAGGCCTCGATCCGCCTCCTCTCCCCGCTCTTCTGCCTGATGTCCCAGTCGAACACGGATTCCGGTCTCCCGGTCCTGAATACGGAGTTGAAGACCCGGTAAACACTCCTGGCGCTTCCTTCTTCCGTATAGACCCTGTAGTTCAGACCGGCCATTTCATCTTCGGGGTACCCCAGGATATTGCAAAGACCTCTGTTGAATAATGTTACATTTCCGCGAAGGTCCACCTCGAAGTAGCCCTCTTCGATGGCCTCAAGTATGATTTGAAGCTTTTCGTCTCTTTCCGAAAAATCCTCGATCACAAGGTCCTTCTCTTTTATTTCTGTGCGCGCGTTTTCCAATGACACTTATGGTCCCCTTTCACCCTAAGATTTGAGGATTATCAATTCTCAACCGTCGCAGCCATTCCGCGGCCCGGAACAGCCGACCACCGGGGCTCCTGAAAAGCCGCTGTTACTACCTCTTCGATCTGATCGACCGTCATGACGTCCATGCCCAGCAATATCTCCCCCACCAGTCTGTGGGTGCCGTTGGCCACGTCCTCCCTTACCTGAACAGCGAGGGCCTTTATCAGGTCATCCGGTGTTATATAACCCTTTTCCACGGCTATTATGCCGAACCTTTTTTCGTAGTATTCTATCTTCTGTGTTTGTGCCCACATGTTGCATACCTCCTATTTAAAAAATTGATGTTTCCTGTTATCAGGCGCATTTCCCGACACTGGCCCCATCAATGGTTTGCGGGACGATCCCGTAAACGTCTATAAGGGCCGGATTTCCCTTGAAGCGGGCCTTGTCGACAAATTGCGAAGAGATGCTTCCGTTCAATCTCATGGCCGTCTTGGCGGCGGCAAGGATTTCATTTGATTCCGCCTTGGAACAGAGTCTCCTCGCAAGATTGACGGCGTTTCCTATTACCGTGTAGTCGTATCTCTTCCTGGAGCCCACATTTCCAACGAAGACCACGCCGGTATTGACGCCTATGCCGATGCCCAGATCCCTGAAATGGGGGGACACCCCGGAGAACTTCCGGATCAGGTCCTCACAGGAAGCAACCATTTCAAGGGCCGCCCTCGCGGCGTTCTCGCTGGAGTTTTCCAACTGAAGGGGGGCCCCGAAAAAGGCCATCACCTCGTCGCCTATGAACTTGTCTATGCTTCCCCCGTTTTTAAAGACGATTTCCGTCATGGCGTCGTAGAATTCATCCAGGAAATCCATAAGCTGTTCGGGTTCCACATGAGACGTCATTTCGCTAAACCCCCTGATGTCCGCAAACAGGACCGTCATTTCAAGCTTTTGCCTTATCTTGCAGTTCCGGTCCCGGTCTTCTATCTTTCTGACCAGCTCCCGTACCACCTGGGGAGAATGGAACTGCTCCAGCATGGTCTGAAGGCTGATGCGGTGTTCTTTTTCCCTGGAGAGCGTGGCGTTGTTTATGGCTATGGCGGCATTGTTCGCGAAGATGCCGATAAGTTTTAGATCGGAATTCGAGAAAATCCTGTCGGTATCCACCAGGTTCAGGGTCAAAACGCCTATGGGCCGGTTAGCGACATTGAGAGGCACACAAATGGAGGAACTGATTTTACGGCCCTTGACATCAATGCCCGGGAAATCCGAAGGGTTGATCTCACCGTTGAGGAGCAGCGGTTGCCCGGTCTTCAATACCCATCCGCCGACGCTGCCTCCTATAGGGACAATAGCGTCCCTGGCCAATGCGGAATTCTTGCCATGGGAAACCATGGTCTTGAGTTTTTTGGACTTTCGGTCATACAGCATGATCGATGAGCGATCTGCGCGAAAACATCGCAGCATCTCTCTTGAAATGGTGTCGAGAACATCCATCAATTTTTGCTGAGAGTTAATCCTTGAACTGACATCAAAAAGGGCGGCCAATGTGGTGACATCTTCACTCAAATTTTCAGAACTCTCTTTTTCTTTAAAGAGAGATTTTGACAGATGAAGGAGCCTTCGCTGGTTAAGGATCATGTAGGCGCAAAACAGAAGAACCAGAACCGTAAGGAAAAACGACCATTTATAGGCGTTTTTGGAAAACAGGACGAAGTCCGTTTCACCCATGAAGTTTAAGAATTGAAGCCCCAGAAGTGACAGCGTGAGATATAAAATCACGACGATGGCCAAAAGCATCAAATGCCATATCTTTCTTTCAATTCTTTCTATAGTTTCATTGTTTATGTCCATGAAATACACCCGGTCCGGCCAATATATACGTCTTTGATTTTGCTATTCCGGTAGTCTGTAACCTTTATCCTGAAAAAGTCTCATGCAGGCCTCGACCGCTTCCGAATCATATAATCTCCCCTTGTTTTTTGAGATCTCTTCAAGAGCGGTTTGAATCCCAAGGGCCGGCCGGTAAGGCCGGTGAGATGCCATGGCCTCCACCACGTCGGCCACGCAGAGAATCCTGGATTCCATAAGGATTTCATCTCCGGAAAGGCCATGGGGATATCCGGAACCGTCCATTTTTTCATGGTGCTGAACGACCATTGAAGGGACGGGCCAGGGAAATTGAACATCCTTTAATATTTCGTAACCAACAAGGGTGTGACTTTTTATGATTTCGAATTCGTTATCCGTTAAACTCGATGGTTTGGTCAGGATTTCGGCAGGCACGGAAATTTTGCCGAGATCGTGAACAATACCCGCCATTCTGATTCCCTCCACCGTTTCATCGGCGAGACCCATCTCAATAGCAATGGATTCTGCGAGATGAGATACCCTATGCTGATGGCCTGCCGTATAAGGGTCTCTCGATTCAACTGCCAGCCCCATGGCCTGGATCATCCCTTCCATGGACTGCTTTATTCTTTTGAATAGCTTATTAAGTTCCCGTGTCTTTGCAGCGACAATTTGTTCCAGGTTTTCACACTGAAGCCTGTTCTGTATCTCCAGGTCTTTGCGCCGCAACGCATTGGATATATTAATTCTCAACTCGCTTGGATTAAAAGGTTTGACCATGTAGCCGTATGCACCAATATCTAAAAAGTCATCAGCCAGTTCAGGATCGTCGATACCGGTTAGCATCACCACGGCGATTTCACGGTACTGATCCTTTACGTAGGGTCTCCTGAAACACAAATAAAGCTTGTAATAACAGTTAATTAGATGTAAAATA
>DAOUXC010000212.1 GCA_030666795.1 Desulfobacteraceae bacterium | reverse complement strand
GGTTAAAGGTGAAGGCGGTCGTTGTGAAGAGAATGCTGGAAGCCTTGCTTGATTTCAGTTTGTTATGGGATGGGGGACGCCTTGGCTCCGTCGCTCCGAGGGAGCGGAGGAGAACAGCGGGGGGGGGAGGCATCACCCGCACATAACTGCCTGAAATCACCAGGCGGGGAAGCTCGGAACCGAAGAAAAGACTGCTTCAACCTCCCCGTATACCAAATTCATGCTTAAAAAGTTTTGCGGTATTCATTAACCGGATGAACCTTTTGAACAACATGGAAGCTTCCATTACCTTATCAATCACCGCCCGAATTGTCATCCTCAAAACCGGGTGCAAAACCTTTACCCCAAACCTTACCTTCCGGTTGAGTGTCATATGCGGATTTGGGCCTGATCGACAAATTCAGACCCTGATTTGTGCCCTCTGCAACATACGATCCTTCAGACATCCTGATGGCACCCATCGGCGTAACCACAATGGCCGACTGATTCTGAACAGGACAGAAATGTTCACAGTATCCGCATCCGGCACATTTTTCTTCGTGTACCTGGGGAACGGGCACCCGGTTACCCGGTTCCTTTATGAATTCCACCGCCTTGTAGGGACAGACTTCATCGCATACCATGCAGCTTTTTTGCTGTTCCCATGCAAGACATTTCCGGCGAAAGATCACCGCAGTGCCCGTCTTGGCCCACATTCGCTCATTTAGTGACAGTCTCCGAATGGCATCTGTGGGACATACTTCTCCGCACATGTTGCACTCCGGGCTGCAATAGCTGCGTCTGAGGTTGAGAGCCGGGCTGAAGAGCCCCATGAATCCCGCGTCGAGCCAGATGGGTTGCAGGGTATTCGTAGGACATGCGGCCATACACTCCCCGCAACGGACGCATTGGGCCAAAAAATCCATCTCAGGCAGTGCGCCCGGCGGCCTGATAAGCCCCTGTGGAGCCACCTGACCCGGTCCGGGCTTACCATAGACCGAATTCAATCCGGTTAGACCGACTGTGGCAGTGGCAGCCCCGGCTAATCCCGAATATATGAACTGACGTCGTGTCAAGGAGACACCTTTTTTTTCATATGTGCTTTCAGCCTTTACACTGTTAAAGGAAATGGCATTTTCAGGGCAGGTATTTTGACACGTCCGGCATACAATACACTCTTCATGGAGGGTGATGTGAGGGTCATCCGTTATGATCGCGGCCATGGGACACGAATGTGCGCATTTTCCACATTCGGTGCAATCATCAGAGACAAACCGGCGAATTAAAGGCTTCCTGGAAACAAGGGCCATGAGTGCGCCTGAAGGGCAAAGATTGCGGCACCAGAATCGAGGTGAAACCCTGGCTAAAACAAACAGGGCAATAAAAAAGGCAAGGACAAAAAGCTGGGTAGCAAAGCGTGGTGTGTTGATTCGCATGAACACAAGGGTGTCGATGCCAAACCACTCGGCCAGGGGCTGTATAAGAACGAGTGTTTCATTTGAGAAGAAAGCGAGGACAGGATGAACAAGGAGGCCGTAAAAACGGGTTATAAGAGAAAGAGGCGCAGCCACGAATACGAACGATACTCCAAGTACGGATGCCCCTAAGAGAAAGAAGAGAACAATATATTTCAGCAAGCTGAGCTTTCCCGTTTGCGGCCGCTTTTTTCCCTGCGTGCCGAACAGTTTGTCCCCTCCATCAAGGGTTGTTCCCATTGGACACATATAACCGCAGAAGACCCGTCCGAAGAAAAGCGTCACAAGAAGGACCAGAAATGCGGGGATAAAGGCGATGGCCAGGATTCTGGCACTTATGGCCGTAAAGGCAACAAGTACAGGGTCCAGCAGCAGAAAAAGATCCAGGGGCGCGGGAGTATCAGTCGATGATACGGCCAATCCCAGTAATAAGAGAAAGAGGATAAGGCTGAAGATCTGTACGGCACGCCGGAAAGTGATCATAGGTCGATTGCCCTGATCGTGAGATTTTCCACATCCATCCGACCCAGGCCCCGTTCATGGGCCTCACGGATATGACGCACCTGTCCCGGTTTAAATCTTTTTCCGTACCATTCAAAAGCAGAGACAGCATATGCGTCAGCAGCGACCATGTCTTTTGAGGCAATAACCGTGTTTTTGTTGAGGACTTTACCCGGCCCGCGAGGTCCGTTTGTGGACAGGACACGAGTTCCGTCAATGACAGTCAGGTCGGCCTTGAGTACCGTACACAGATCCACGATAGACGTATGGAGATCAAATCGCCAGTGCATGACTCGACGATTGTAAATGAGCCCCATCATCCCTTTCATGGACAGGCTGACACCTGCACTTGAATGAGACTTGGCAACGGGAGCAGCGATCAGCACATCACTCTTAAGCACCTCTTTCATAATGTCGGTACTTGTCATGACTTTTCCTTTAGGAATCTTCTTAGTCTTGTACAAACTTTCGTCACTTGGGGTAAAGACCATTTTTTCACTTATTGGCTTGCAGGCTTCACGGATTCCGGAGTTTTCCATGCAAAGTTCTTCAGGGGCTAATGTATGGTCCAGGACCAGTATCCTGTCGGCCCCCGCCTCCTTACACATAGCGGCGATTACCCTGACCACTTCGGGATGGGTATTTGAGGCCCTTTCAGGAGGAGAGGGGAAGCTCATATTAGGCTTGATTACCACTCGATTGCCGGGCTTCACAAATTGTTTCATCCCGCCCAGGAGTTCCACCGCAGCCCGTGTTGCCGCTGCGGGAGACCCTTTGACTACGGCGAGATCGGGAACCGGCCCGGCCATTATCCTTTTTGGTAATAGAATTCCGGATCCACCGGCAAGCATCCATAGAAGACCCGTTGCCTGACACTTCAAAAATTCCCTGCGATTCATCGTTAGTGTCTCCTTTCTTTTTGCATATTTTTAGATCGGACTTGGGTTGAACCGAGCCAAGGAGTTGATGTTACATGTAATGATGTCTCAATTTAGTTCGCTTTGCTGATTCCACACTCAGTAAATTGAGTGCGGGAGAATAGTGGAGTATTGAAGTTATGGGTTTGCCCTGAGGTTGCAAAAGTCATTTATAGATTTTAACCAAGCTGTTCCGCTGAGATTATACTGAAAGCCCTTCTTTACTAAACTAAAATAGGCCATGAAAAAGGTCTATGTATGCATCTCTAATTACTAAAAAGCCTGAAAGATATTTCTGTTATTAGATTTAGACTATATTCACTATGAAAGCAAGCAGGAGCCGTCTTTTATCATTATGGTCCTGGATGAATATTTCTCCATTTCGCGATTATGTGTCACCATTATTATTGTCTGGCCTTCCGCATTAAGTTTTTTAAGAAGATCCATAACATCCTTTGCAGTCTGGCTGTCAAGGTTGCCCGTTGGCTCATCAGCCAGGAGGATGGGAGGATTGTTTACTATGGCTCTTGCGATGGCCACACGTTCCTGTTCTCCCCCTGATAATTGATCGGGCAGGCGATCCACCTTTTCCTGAAGACCTACTTTCTCTAATACGCTCATGGCCATCTCTTTTTTCTTTTCATTCTTAATTCCGGTTATGGCCATGGGCAGTTTCACGTTTTCCAGTACAGTCAAATAGGGAATCAATTGAAAAGACTGAAAAATAATGCCTATATACTCGCTCCTGAAATCAGCCCGCTGCTCCCGGGAAAGGCTATATAAATCAAGGGTGTCAACAAAGATATTGCCACGGGTAGGATGATTAAGCCCCCCTATAATGGAAAGCAGGGTGCTTTTGCCGGAACCTGACTGTCCCATGATGCTGACAAACTCTCCATCATCGATAAAAAAATCCATGTTCTTGATTGCGTTGACAGTACTATCACCGCTTATGTAGTCCTTGCCCATCTGTTTTATTTCAATAAGGTGAAGATGATCAAACATAATTCATTTACCTAAAGTACTCTTAATGCATCGCTCGGATCAAGGCTGCTTGCTTTATGCGCCGGATAAAGGCTTGCTGCAAGACTCAGAGTAATTGAAAGCAATATGGAGATAATCCCAAGAGAGGTGTTTATACCCGCAAATGCCCCTCCTTTAAGAACAAAAGGCAACGTAGCCCAGGCTATACCATTTCCACCAAAGAATCCCATGAGTCCGCCGATCATTCCCACGATCATGGCCTCAAAAAGAATTATATACATAACGTGACCTCGTCTGAAGCCTATTGCCCGAAAGATACCTATCTCTCGGGTTCTCTCATTTACTGAACCCATCATTGTTACAAAGACCATCAAAGAACCTATAAAAATAACCACCACTGAAAGGCCCAGGCTGAAAGACTTAAACATTTCTATAGATTGCATCTTTGACATAACAGCCTGTTTAAGCGCGGTGACCTTTGCCTCAGGAAATCTCTCGGCAATTTGCAGTGTTAGTTCGTTAATCGGGCAACCCTGGCAAAAGGCTGCTATCTCGACCATTGATATTTTGCCCTCTTTGCCCAGGACCTTCTGGCTCTCATGGAGGTCTGCAATGATCGCATTATCTTCGGAAGCCCCTGTTGGACGAAGAACAGCCGCAACAAAGAACCTCCGCCCCGAAAAAGGCAGATTGTCACCGGGTGATAGACTTAAGGATTCGGCCACTTCAGAGCCTAAAAGGACTTCATCCGTCTGCTTAGGGATAGAACCGTCAAATTGCCACCATGTCTTCAAAGCCATTTCCTGCTCAAAATCAACCCCCATGAGGAGGACATCCTTGCCTTTTATCTTTACAGGCCCCAGGACCTTGGGGGCTATAACGCCCAGATTCTTGCTGTTTTTTATCTTGCGTATCTCGGGCATTCTTTGTTCATCAAATTCAGCAACTTTGTAATTCACGCCGCCCACGCTAATACCGCCGTAGCTGAGAGAAAGGCTTTCGCTTCTGGGGGTCATAACGATGTTTGCACCGAACTGATTGAGCCTGGCTTCTATATCCTTTGACATACTCTCGGTTATGGAGAGGAGGGTTACGACAGTTGCGATGCCTATTACCAGGCCCATAACCAAAAAAATCATTTTGCCTTTGCGGCGTTTCAGATTGTTCAGGGAGATATTATGAAGCTTCACGTTCCTTCTCCGCATTGAGCGATTTCATTCTCTGTCTGTGGCTGATCCTGTTCAAAAGTGTGGATTTAACATTTTTCTTTCTGAAAAAGGATGAAATCATACTTGTATCGACCTCTGTCCTATCAAATGTAATCACGAGCCTTGTTTCCCCTTTATCAGTCATTGCCTTTTCAACACCCTCGATCTCAAGTATTCCTGAGATTATTTCATTAGGCCATGACGTCGAATTTTCCAGCTTGTAGATGGCATCGTCAAGGTTTCTTGTTGAAATATATGCGACTGTCTTGGGCAACGCCACAAAAGCTAAGGAAACCACAATGCAGATTGATACAATTGCCGCAATAGCGCCAAAGCCAATCCCGCGTCTTTTTAAGCCGAGAACTTTTTCACGTTTCGCTCTGTATTTTTGAGGATCATAGGTCATTACGATTCACCCTGCCCAAGCGTCTGTAGCTACTGCTTTTTGTACTTGCAGTACCAGCTATTTGCGTTGATATCCTTCATCTCAACAACAAGATGCTTGCCAATAATCTTTCTTTTTAGAGGCGCAGGATTGCAACCGCCCTTGACCTCATTTATCCTTTCCGAAGCAAATTTTCTGCCGCAGTTGGTACAGACCATAAAATCGCCTTCCTGCACATAACCCTTTCCTGAACGGTAACATACGTCACATGCATCTATTGCGGCACGGATTACATTGTCACGGCTTTTTAATACGAAAAATGACACCATTATGCCGTCATTGGCCTTGACCTTAAAATACCGGGCCTTCCCGTCGGTTAAATCAGCGGTGGGAATTTTTAACGCATCGTTTTTCGGGATCAGGGTCTTTGATTTGTTTCCCCAAAAAGAAAAAACGGTTGTAACCGAAACTAATAAAACTAAGGTTGTTAGAAGTATGATTGCAGTTGTCTTCTTCATTGTTTCCCCTCATTTTTGGCCTTGAAAATAAATTTTGAAGCCAAAGATAATGTATTATCGTTTATAGGAGGCTGTCCGAGAATGGCTTCGTAGCGAGATCGAGCGAAAGTTTTAAGGGCAAGTCGAAGATCCCGGGCTTTGAGCGGGGGCGGCAAGGCCAAAACGGCCGTAGGCGTGGCATTAGCCTACGTTGAGGACGTTTTGGGCTTGACAACACAGCCATCAGAATTTGCAGCAGATCGAAGTAGAAGTCTATTCTCGGACAGCCTCCTAGTATCCTGAAAAATATTATGGGCAGTTTAAGGTCCTGCCCAGGACTGAAATTGACAGCCTTCGCTACAATGAGCTACCCTTGGAATCATAAAATGCCTCATCTTTAGCACCTCCTCTCAGTGAACTTTCACAGACCGGGGTTCAGACTTTTGCTCAAAAGTCATTTAACGAATTTCTTCTTGGCTCGCAAAGTGTTGAATCAGTATTGCATGAAGAACACCCGCAACACCTGTCCTCTTGTTTTTTAAATTTCTTTAAAAAAATCCTGATGATATAGGCGATAGCCACAATTACTATCAGGATTACGAATAGATTCTGCATGGTAAACTCCGTACGGGCCTCTGCCCAAACTCATTGCTTTATCCCCTTTATCCCCCGGCAAGCAAGAGCGTAATGTGAATGTTATCTCCATCTTTGACCTTTTTCGCCAGTTCATCCGGATAGGCGCTTTTAGAATTTATATAAATTTCAAT
>DAOUXC010000108.1 GCA_030666795.1 Desulfobacteraceae bacterium | reverse complement strand
GATTGCTGATCGCTGAAAGCTCCATCCGGAAATTGGTTATTTATGGATGGACACCAATTAACTCCATTTAATCGGGAGATGATACAAAATTATATAACGCTTTACCTCGAAGGGCAAGAAGTTTGCACTTGTCCCTTTTTGCGGCTCAGGGGGGATTGAAGTTGACGGGAAAAAAGGGAATGTGCTAAAAATGAGAACAATGAATTTGGATCTTTATCATTTGATGAAAGAGGCCCTCAAGGAGGCGAAAAAAGGTTTTAAAAGCGGAGAGGTCCCGGTGGGTGCGGTGTTGGCCGGTCTTGACGGGGAGATAGTCGCCGGAGCCCATAACCAGCCCATATCCCTTCGTGATCCCACCGCCCACGCGGAAATCCTGGTCATGAGAAAGGCGGCCCTTTTTTACGGAAATTACCGCCTGACGGACACGCTTCTGGTGGTTACGGTTGAGCCGTGTCTCATGTGTATGGGGGCTGCAATCAACGCCAGGATATCTGGCCTGGTATTCGGTGCGTCCGATGCCAAGGCCGGTGCCGCTGGTTCCGTGTACAATCTCGCAGCAGACAGGCGTCTCAATCACAGCATAGAGGTCACGTCGGGAATCATGGAAGAGGAGTGCCGGGCCCTGATGCAGGAATTTTTTAAAACCCGGCGGGGAAAAATTTAATAGTTGATAAACTATTTTGGTAACATTGTAGCCTCTTGAAAAAATGTTTTGACAGGATAACAGGATAGACAGGAGGGTCTTCTTAGCGTTTTTCTGACTCAATTGGGGTTATATTTCACATTCCTTTGAATGTGGAATCGAAATCAAATTCAGAATATAGGATTTACGGGATGAGTTTAGATGTTTTTGATCCTGAATATCCTGTCAATCCTGTCAAAAAAGTCTCTTTGAAATGATTAAATTGTAGCAAACTGCGGAGAGGTACCGAAGTGGCCGTAACGGGATCGACTCGAAATCGATTTGTCTCGTTAATAGCGGGGCACGTGGGTTCGAATCCCACCCTCTCCGCCATATTTTATGGTAGTGTCAAAAATTTTTCGCTCCTTTAGAGACTAGGTTGTGTGTATCTCGTTCTTCCTCCATAGTGTAGTTTTGGGCTATCCTTTCTATTTCAAGATCTATCTCATCATGACAACTGTTCGCCCATGGTTCCAACGAATGAAGCAATCTTTGCATTATAATGAGGTGTTCGCGAAGATAGGCACTCAAATCTGACAAAAAACTCAAATCCTTGTTAGCCTGTGAAATTGCAGTTTGCAAATTTTCATCTCGCTTTAAGCAAATAGAGGAAGCTTGCATAAATTTTTCATAACCTTGAGCTATGTTCTTAATTTCTGTATCCAGAGAGACATTTAACTCACCGTCCCCTGCCAGGGCTTGTTTATCGCCTGTTAGATCCTCTTGACTTTTAAACTTGTCTGCAATTAACGTAATTTTTTCGAGAATCTTTACCATCTCAACATTGCATTCTCTGGACTGTTTCGATACCTTCAGCGCTTCCCGTGCAATCGCCTCAAAATTTCTGCCTATAGGACCTAAACGTTCAGCCTTCAAGATTGCGTTGAGCGCCTTTATGTGCAGCTCTGTGCTGCTTATGCTCCGTATTTGGTATACATTGTTTGAAATTCTAGATACTGTTTCGCACATCGTTTCGGCTGCTTCCCTTGATTTGTTGTTCAACTTGCAACCATGGTTAAAAAGCACTCTGAGGCTTTCAAGTCCTGAACTAAGGGCTGTAAGTTGACCTTCAATTTTATTTTGCTTATTGCCGTTGATTTGTGAGGCTTGAAAACTAGTTGCAAGTGACTCAACTTTATGAAAAATTTTTTCGAATGCCTTTTTACATTTTTGATGGTGATCTTCAACTCCAATTATTACCTTCGCCAATTGTGCCACCTGGATACTCAAGATTGTATGGGCTCTACTAAGCACATTTATCTTTTTCTCTTTCTGAGTAGCCGATGTTTCCTTATGAGCAATTTCACCTAAATTTCTTAGTGCCGTTGCAATATGATTGACTTTCTGACTTGCAATGTCATGAAACTGGAGGGAAACAACAATTTCTCTTATTTGAGTAGAGATATCTTTGGTGTCAATAGCTGCTTTATCCAGAGTTTTAGTGGAGAAATTCGTAAGCTTTACGATTTCTTGAGTGCCCTTTTCCATCGTTTTTTCAGCAGAATCGATGATTTTTATAAACTCACTAAGTCCTTTTGATATCTTCCGATTGGAAGAAAAAAGTGCAGATGATGCTGCTACCGAATCTTCGCCAATTTTCTCGTAAATCCTGTCAAGTTTTTCTGCAAGGTGTTTGTTCTCCTGAATAAGACTCTCGAAAACCCCTTCCAATTCGACCGAGTGACAGCTTTCCAAAGCAAGATTCAAGCTAACCATTTCTAGCCATCTGGCTATTTTTTTAACTGCAAAGCACTTATCGTGCAAACTTTTAAGATATACGGCACTAATCTCCGTATTTCTCAAAATCTTGGATATTTTAGACTTGTATCTATTTAGTTCTGCTAAATAGAGCTTGGCAACGCGCTCAGCATTACCCACAATGCTTTCTTCTGGATTGCCATAAATCAACCCAGCGACATTTTTAGTCCATTGTGACAATTTATTAGCTTCGGAAGTAATGGACTGGAGCAAGCGACCAAGCGTTAAAAATTTCCATTCAGGACCAATGATCGTTGATTCTAGCGAACTTGCAAGTGCACATGATATCAAAGATAAGGTTTTTTCGCTTGGGACAGCGTCAGTAATTTGACATTGTTTTTTCATTTTCTCTTTCCTCCTAAAATTTCAGGTTCCAAAGGTGGTACCGATATTTGTATTGCAGTATTTATGCAATAAATAGACCGAAATTATATTTATTGGGTAATAAAATGGTTGAAGCATATTTCTTGCTTAGGGAAGCTGTATGACTGATTATTAGAGATGAAAGAATGTTTGCTTGATTTATCAAATAGGATGTCTAATTTTAAAAGATAAATTTAAAGCCAAAAAAGGCTTTATTTTAATCACTTTGGGTTTAATTCCCCGCCCCTTGGGGGCGTTCAATGTTCTTGGGATACCCCGCTGCTCTGCGGCGGGGTAGTTCATTGAAATCGAAAAGGTAGAGATCTTGAGACAGTAATAAAGATCAATTGTATATTTTAATCTTATATTGAGGTAAATTGAGGATGAAGCAGTTTGGAAAATTTGGGCAAAAGCTCAGAAAACTTCGCAAGAAAAAAGGAATTAGCGCCAAAAAGTTGGCAAGAACATTTAATTGCAGCCCCTCATTAATCTATAATGTTGAGAAAGACTATAACCAGCCTCAACCTGAATTTATTGTCAAGACAGCCGATTTTTTTGAGGTCTCATCCGACTATATGCTTGGGATTGAAGAGAAACGTATCATTTCAGAAGGGGACCTTCTACTGCTCTACCGTAAACTTAGCTCCCACGAAAGAATTGTAATTTCATATCTATTACGTTTGCTTGTAAATTAAGTTCAGGTAGCTGCGTATTCCTTAGCAAATCGCCACCCCTGCTAAAAGTTCATAAAAGAGACGCTGGATAATTGAAATTGCAGCCATTAACCTCCTGAAAAAACCAACGAGGACGTAGGAATGGCTAATCTGTATTATTTGAATAAAGTAGTTAAGAGGCTTCCAAGCGTAAAGACCACGCGAATAAAGTGGGTCGCCTTCTGTTTGCGCATAAAAATCAAGGTGTATTCTGTCTTTTTCTATTGTCAATTGAAGTGTAAGCCATGAAATTATATGCTAAATTTTATAAGAAAAACAAAAGGTTGGACAGCTAAGCGTGGGTTCGAATCCCACCCTCTCCGCCATAGTTAAATTACTTACCTCATTTTTTCTGTCAGGTATTATAATAAAAAGTAAATCCGATCCTTCTATTTTGGTCATTAGGTTCCCTGAAAGTCGTTTCAAGGAAAAGATGCCCTCCAATCCTTTAACATCCTTTGGTTTTTTCTTGTGTTTCGAGATAGAATATCCCTTATCACGCTCTTGAATCGCTCCTACCGGAAAGATCCTTTAAGTGAGTGACGCCGGTTGTAGAACCCCCCTTTTATTTAATTGAATGTTTGTCAAAATGTCTTATTTTAAAACCTTACATATACTGAAATCCATTTTTGATTACATTTATGTAATTCCTTTTGATGAACTCTGAAGATGAGGAAAGACAAAAAGTTGAATCTGATTGATTTTTTTTTAACATTCATCTATATTTTACTGTTTATTAATAATATTTGAAGCAAATGGAAATGGGCGGGGAGTAAAAAAAGACAACAATTTAATTGGGTTATGGTTTATAAAAGGATGTAAGGGACGTAAGATCCCGTTTATCCCTGGCCCAGACTTGGTTTTAAAAGCAGCGGCTAACTCAAAGCAGCATTGTATGATTGATAACAACACATAAACAAAACTGCTCATGTCGCACCGGGGCAGGCCTGTAATCCTGTCAAAAGGTTTTTTTGTAACGGAGAGATGTCCGAGCTGGCCGAAGGAGCGCGACTGGAAATCGCGTGTGCTACTAATAGTGGCACCGAGGGTTCGAATCCCTCTCTCTCCGCCATAAACAACTTAGTTCGTTTCGCTCATCCCGCCTATTGGCGGGGGAATTTTGGAATAGTGGAATGATGGAATAATGCCTGCCCACGGACCGGCATGTGGGGGTAAACCTCTTTTTATTTCACCCGGTGTCCTGCATCAGGCAAAGAGACTAATCCTTAACAAACCGTTTTAATTTCAATAATTTGTAAAATTTTTGAGACATTTATGGCTTATGAAGTATTGGCCAGAAAATGGCGCCCGCAGGTCTTTGAGGACGTCATCGGCCAGGAGCACATCACCCGGACATTGATAAACGCCATAAAGAGTGGCAGGCTGAGCCACGCCTATCTTTTCAGCGGACCCAGGGGTGTGGGCAAGACCACGGTGGCTCGAATTTTAGCCAAGGCCATAAACTGTGAAAAGGGAGAACCCGGAGTACCGTGTAATGAATGCCCGTCGTGCACGGAAATCACCAACGGATCGTCCGTGGACGTGCAGGAAATTGACGGGGCCTCCAACCGGGGCATTGACGAAATCAGGGAACTCAGGGAAAGCACCAAGTACATGCCCTCATCGAGCAGGTATCGCATCTATATCATCGATGAGGTGCACATGCTGACCAAAGAGGCATTTAACGCCCTGCTCAAGACCCTCGAGGAGCCTCCCGCCCACGTGAAATTCATATTTGCCACTACCGAATCACACAAGGTGCCCGTGACGATCCTTTCCAGGTGCCAGCGGTTTGATTTCAAAAGGATCTCTCCGGCCCAGTGCATTGATCATTTGGAGAAAATGACAGAGAGGGAAGGGATTGAGTGCAGCAGAACCGGGTTGGCCATCATCGCCAAGCAGGCGGAAGGGAGCATGCGGGACGCCCAAAGCCTGCTGGACCAGGTGATTTCCTTTACAGGGTCAAAGGTAGAAGACGCTAATATAACAGAGGTCCTTGGCATTATTGACAGGGATATTATCTTTGATACATCTCGCGCCATTATTGAAGGCGAGCCACAGAAGTGCCTGGAAATAGTAGATCATATTTACAATTACGGTTCCGACATCAAGGAGTTTTACCGCGCCCTGATGGACCAGTTCAGGAATCTTCTGATAAGCCTGATTGCCTCACCGGAATATCTACTCGATATGAGCGAAAGCGAAAAAGAGGAAGTCGCGCGCCAGGCCGGGATCGCGGGGTCGGAAAAGCTTCAGGTCCTGCTCAATTTTATGATCAGCCGGGAGGAAGACCTGAGGTATACGTCCCACCCGAGATTGATCCTGGAAACGACACTTGTCAAGCTGTGCCATCTTGGCGAATTTCTCTCTTTTGATGATCTCTTAAAGAAAATAGAGTCATTGGAAAAAAGGCTGACGGGTTCACCCGGTTCCGGCCGACAACCGATGGCAGACCATATTGCAGATTCAAGTGCTGATTGGGTTTCGGAAAAGGCAGGGAAAAGGGCGTCACAGGAAGAAAGTACCGTAAAGAGCGGGCAAAGCTGGGACGATTTTCTGTCCTTTCTGAAATCCAAGAGCAAGGCCACGTATAACATACTCAAGGACTGGCAGCTTATCAAACTGACTGAAAAAGTCATAGAGATCGCCCGAAGCAGTCAGTCTTTTTCTTCAACCTATTTTGACGACCCTGAAAGGTATAAACAGTTAGAGGATTATTGCCGTGATTTTTTCGAAACGGATATCCGGGTGAAGATCGTTAATAGTAACCAACCCAGGACCCTGACAAAGCCGTCATCAAAGGCAATGCATCCTGAACCCGAACCAAAGGATCATTCTGATCTCCCCCCCCCGGTTCAGGAAATCGTGCACATGTTCCATGGGGAGATCGCAGCCAATAAAAAGGAGGAGTAAAAAAATGAAAGGAATGCCCAACATGGGCCAGATTATGAAACAGGCTCAGCAATTTCAGACAAAGATGGCCAAACTGCAGGAAGAGCTAGGAGAAAAAACCGTTGAGGCATCTGCCGGTGGCGGTATGGTGTCGGTGGTGGTTAACGGGAAACAGGAACTCCTTTCCATTGAGATAGAAAAGGAAGTCATTGATCCGGAAGACGGGGAAATGCTCCAGGACCTCGTTATGGCAGCGGTAAATGACGGGTTATCAAAGGCAAAAGATATGATGAACGAGGGAATGGGCGCATTGACCAAGGGAATGAATATTCCGGGCATGCAGGGACTTTTGTAGGTAGCGGTAAAACCATGGGAATCTATCCACCATCTCTTACAAAATTGATTGAACAGTTTACAAGGCTACCCGGTATCGGGCAGAAATCCGCGAGCCGAATGGCCCTTTTCGTGCTCAAAAGCAACAGGGACCTTGCGGAAGGTCTGGCCGGGAGCCTGATAGATGTCAAGGAAAAGATCAAATTCTGTTCCATCTGCTACAACCTCACCGATGATGATCCATGTCTTATCTGTTCCGATGAAAATCGCGCGGACGGAACCATCTGCGTTGTTGAAGGACCCGGGGACCAGCTTGCATTGGAAGAATCCGGGACTTTTCGAGGAAGGTATCATGTGCTTCACGGGACCCTTTCTCCCTTAGATGGTGTCGGTCCCGAGGACCTCAAAATAGGGGAGCTTCTAAGCCGGCTCGAAAGGGAGCGAATCAGGGAGGTCATACTCGCTACTAACCCCACCACAGAAGGAGAAACGACGGCATCCTTTTTAGTCAAACTCCTGTCCGAAAAAAACGGGGACCTTAAAATCACCAGAATCGCTCTCGGCGTTCCCATGGGCGGGGACCTTAAGTACATGGACCGCATGACCCTTGAACATGCGCTCAAGAGCCGGATGCCGATTAATCCATGATTTCCGAGGAAGTCCTTAAAAAAATAACACACATTGTCGGTCAAAAGCATCTGATCGCGGGTCGGGACGAATTGGCAGAATACGGCTCCGATGCCACCAAACTGGAAGCCATGCCGGATGCTGTCGTATTTCCTCAAGACAGCGAGGAAGTCTCCCTGATTCTCAGGCTGGCAACGGAAAAGGGTTTTCCCGTCATACCCAGGGGAGCCGGAAGCGGCATGAGCGGGGGGGCAGTACCCGTAAAGGCCGGGATTGTCATGGCCATGAACAGGCTTGACCGGATCCTTGCCATTGATGAGGACAACCTTATCTGTAAAGTGGAGCCGGGCGTGATTACCGCCGATCTTCAGAAGGCCGTTGAAGATATTGGTCTTTTTTATCCACCCGATCCGGCAAGTGTAAATATTTCTACCATAGGCGGCAATGTGGCCGAATGCGCGGGGGGTTTGAGGGCCGTAAAATACGGTGTAACCAGGGACTATGTCTTAGGTCTGACCGTCGTACTTCCAACGGGTGAAATCATAAATACCGGTGTTGAGACCATGAAAGGTGTGGCAGGTTATGACCTGACACGGCTCATTGTGGGGTCGGAAGGCACCTTAGCCGTCATTACCGCCATTACCCTTCGTCTGGTTCCCAAACCCGCGGCCCGAAGGACCATGAGCGCCTTTTTCCCTGATGTCTCTTCCGCCGTTGATACGGTCTCCCGAATTATTCGAAACAGAATTATTCCCACCATCCTGGAATTCTTGGACAGGCACTGTCTCGACTGTGTGAGAGAGGAACTCAACCTCCCCATTCCTCGGAAAGCCGGAGCCATGCTCCTGATAGAGGTAGATGGCGAAGAGGTCCTTGTGGAGCAGGAAGCTGAAAAGGTAAGATCGGTCTGCAATCAGGCAAAGGCCATAAAGTTCGAAGCGGCCTCGGGAAAAGAGGAGGCGGAGACATTGTGGGAGGTCCGAAGAAACGTTTCCCCCTCCCTTTACAAGCTGAGACCTCACAAGATAAGTGAGGACATTGTCGTCCCCAGAAGTCGAATGACCGAGGTGGTGGCCTTCCTGGATGAAATAGGACACAAGTACGGCCTTCCCATCCCGGCGTTCGGACATGCGGGAGACGGAAACCTTCATGTAAATATCATGCTGAATAAAGAAAACGCCGGGGAAATGGAAAGTGCCCTGACCATAATAAGGGCATTATTTGAAAAGGGCATTCATATGGGAGGAACCATTACAGGGGAACATGGAATAGGGCTTACCAAGGCACCCTATCTTGAAATGGAAATCCCCCGGGCCGGGCTCGATCTAATGTCCCGCATCAAAAAGGCATTTGATCCCGAGGGAATTTTAAATCCCGGGAAGATATTTTATCAAAGGATCTGATCCAGGCTTTTGTAGTTTTTTGTGTTATAGGACTTCTCAACATCCACCAGTCGTAATCGTTCCAGGGCCTTTTTCAGAGGTACGCTGCAAATCTCTCCCTGCTTAACACTGACCATGCGCCCAAAATCCTCGTTCACGATCATATCAATGGCCGCGATCCCGAATTTTCTACCCATGCGCCGGTCATGGGCAGTGGGGGCCCCGCCCCTTTGAAGGTGCCTGAGGGCAACAAATCGAACCTCCAGATTGCTGTTTTTCTGGATTTCATCTGCGATAAAACCGCCGACACCGCCTAAGTAATAGCTTCCAAAACCGTCTCGGCCTCGTTTTTCATGGATTTCTTCCATGCCCCTGGGTTTCGCCCCCTCGGAAACCAGAACAATACTGTAACGCTTGCCGGACTTTTTTCTCATTTTTATAAGTTCTGTTACCCTCTCCATCACAAAATCGTGCTCGGGTATAAGAATGATAGACGCACCCGCGGCCTCGCCCCCTTCCAGGGCCAACCAGCCCGCCTTTCTCCCCATAGTTTCCACAACAAATA
Organism: Desulfobacteraceae bacterium; assembly: GCA_030666795.1. GTDB lineage: Bacteria > Desulfobacterota > DSM-4660 > Desulfatiglandales > Desulfatiglandaceae > JAIOSR01. The sequence continues at coordinate 652 of DAOUXC010000108.1, read as the reverse complement.
TACGACTGTGCGAACCCGCTGTTATACGGAGTCTGTCCACATCACTGGTGATCACATTAAGGGCCGAATCAAACCCTAAGGTATAATCCGTCTCGGACAGGTCCCTGTCAATGGTTTTGGGGATACCGATCACCTTGAGCCCTTTTCTGTAAAGCCTGTAGGCAACTCCCAAACTATCGAATCCGCCGATGACCACAAGGGCATCAAGACCCAACTTTTTATAATTTTTGATGAGGATCTCCGACTGGTCCTTTTTGGGATCAAAAGGATTTATACGAGTCGTTCCAAGCCGGGTTCCTCCCTGTCTTTCCCAGGTTCTAACGATGTCCGTATTAAGGGGCAAGACCCAGCGCCTGAGGCTTTCCTTTTTGTCGGGTTTTACCTCTATAAGCCCCTTCCAGCCATCCATAATGCCTAAGATATTGAACATCATGCCGCGCATGGAAACGAGGTCTTTGTCCAACGCCGAATAGACCAGCCAGTGAATGGCGCTGTTAATGCCGCTGCAGTCGCCGCCTGCCGATAAAACACCTACCTTTGTTTTCATCGAATGCCTCCGGAATGATGTTATAAATTAGTGTCCACCCGGAAACAAGCAATTTCCGGATGGAGCTTTCAGCGGTCAGCTATCAGCCCCAGTGAAATGGTTTTC
>DAOUXC010000281.1 GCA_030666795.1 Desulfobacteraceae bacterium | reverse complement strand
TCGCCGCCGCCCACGTCTTCCGAATAATCCAGACCGATAAAGCCCAATTCCCCGGCCTTTTTGTAGACTTCCCTGGGAAACCGGTGGTTGGATTCGCACTCCAGGACCAGTTCAGGCAGAAATTCTCCCCTGGCAAACTCTGCGGCGGCCTTTTTGATATCTTTCTGTTCCTTTGTTAAAGAAAAATCCATTTCATGTATCCTCCTCACTCTTTGCTTATTTCTCTTCCGATAATCATTTTTTGAATTTGATTGGCCCCTTCGAAAATCTGTGTCAGCTTGGCGTCCCGGAACATTCGTTCAATGGGGTAGTCCTTGACATAGCCGTATCCCCCCAGGATCTGCACCATGTCTGTTGTGATCTTCATGGCCGCATCACTGCAAAAATATTTTGCCATGGATGCTATTTTTGTATTTTTCCGGCCCGAATCAAAGGCACGGGCGGCCCTTTCCATAAGGCCCCTGCTGGCCTCAATCAACGTGTTTGCCTCGGCTATGATGAATTGAATCGCCTGGTGTTCAATCAGGGGCTTTCCAAACGTATAACGCTGCCTGGCATATTTAATGGTATAGTCCAGTGCCCCTTCAGCGATACCCAATGCCAGGGCGGCAACCGTAGGCCTGGACATGTCAAAATCACCCATGGCGATCTTAAAACCTTCTCCGGGCCTTCCCAAAAGATTTTCCCGTGGCACTTTCACATCTTCCAGAATTACCTCTGCTGTGTTGCTGCCGCGAAACCCACATTTGTCTTCAATTCTGCCGATGCTGATTCCTTCAAGGCCCTTTTCAACAATAAAAAAAGAGAGTTCCTTTTCCCCTGTTTTCGCAAGCACGGTATAGACACCGGCAACAGCCCCATTTGTTGCAAAGACCTTCCTCCCGTTCAGGATATAGCTTTCACCGGACAGTTTGGCACTGCTGGTAATGGCCTGCACGTCAGACCCCGCGCCCGGTTCTGTCACGAGGTAGCCCATCAGGTTCCTTTGATCCGAGATCATGGGGTAATATTTTTCCTTTTGATCGTCATTCCCCGCATAAATCAGAGGAAAACTGCCAACCGCCTGAATGATCAGTAATAAGGCCGATGACGCACATGCCTTTGCAATTTCTTCGATTGACAGGCAGAGTGTATGGGAACGATCTTGCGGCCAACCGCCATACTCCTCCGGGAGCATGACCTGCAGAAGCCCCAGGTCCCAGAACAGGGAAACCACATCCCAGTTGAAATCGCCTGTTTTATCCGTCTCAGCAGCAGCCGGCCGCACTTTTTCCCTGACAATTCGTTTCAGGTTGTCCAACAAAATCTTTTGTTCTTCCGAAAGATCAAACATGATAACCTCGTGTAAATCTAAAGTGAGCGGTTACAGAATCAGGGTTCAAGGTTCAACCCGGATGTAAATATAATTGTTCAGACCAACCAGTCCGCACCGTTTTTCGCCTGCAATTCCTTGCTCAATTTCTGAGCCAGCTTCTTGCTCCACTTGCCTATGTTCTCACGGTTCCGGGCTGTAATCCTGAACGAAGGGGCCGCTACTCCAAGACAGGCAACAACCTTGCCCCTTTTATCGTAAACAGGAGCCGAGATTCTTACGACACCCATCCGCATCTCCTGTTTATCAAATGCATACCCGTTTTTCCTGACCGCCTTGAGTTCCTTTTCCAGCGACTGAAAATCTGCAATGGTATGTTCGGTAATCCTGGGTAGTCCCATCCGGTCCATGACACGTTTTAGTTTTTCCCCGGTCATATGTGCCAGGTAGACCTTCCCGGGCGCGGTCGCGTGAAAATAGGGGTAAGCGCTGCCGATTCTTGAAAAGAGTCTGACGGCCTCGGGACCTTCGACCTGCTCGATTAAGATAAGCTGATCCTTTACCCGGGCCGACAATTCAGCGGTTTCACCTGTCAATTCCATCAATTTTTTTAAATATCCCCTGGCCTGTGACCGAAAACCCATTCGGCTCATGAAGATATTGCCCAGGTAAAGGAATTTAAACCCGAGCCTGTATGTCTTTTTGTCTTCATCAAAGAGTAGATACCCGTTTTCCCTCAGAACGCCAAGTATCCGCCAGAGGGAAGGCGTAGGAATACTCAGCCTTTCGGCAATGGATTTGAGGCTCAGTTCTGATTCTTCCTCGGCCAATAATTCAAGGACTTTGAGCCCCCTTGCTAAGGCCGGGGCATTTTTATTTGCGTTATTATTTTTCATATTTGAAATTAAAATTTCATATACGATAAATTAGCAGGAAAGCCATGTCAACCTTTTTTTCATTGAAGTCATTTTTTTGTTATTGACAATACAGGATGCTTTTCCTAACTTTCTGAGGACACTTATAATTTTTAGAATGCAAATTATAGCCGACAATATACAGATCACAAATCCCATGATCGCAAAGGCCCTGTATGAAATGGACCCTTTGCCCGTTCAGGACCTGGCAAAAAAATGTGTGACAGCGGGCGCTGATATTATTGATATCAACCCCGGTCCCCTCACACGGGACGGGGAAGAAAAGATGACCTTTCTTGTGGAGGCTGTTCAGAAGGTCTGCAACCTCCCCCTCTCCCTGGACACGTCCAACCCTTCGGCCATGGCAGCCGGCCTTAATGCGTGCAGGGAAAAACCAATCATTAACGGGTTTTCCCTGGAACCCGCGAAACTCGAAAAGATACTTCCCCTTGCCACGGAGTTCGACTGCGATATAATAGGCTTTCTCCTCTATCCAAAAGGGATGGTGCCGGGCAATGATGAAGAACGCCTCAACCTGGCGGTACAGCTTTTTGCGGCATTCAATGAAAAGGGGATTGAACCCCAAAGGCTGATTATCGATCCGGTACTTGCCCCTCTCATGTGGGAGGACGGGTCCAGACAGGCGATGGAACTCCTTAACGTTATCAGGTTGCTCCCGGATCTTTTGGGCTTTCCGGTAAAGACCATCGTGGGTCTGTCCAACCTGACAAGCGGTCAGGGTCCGAAAGAAAAGAAGCTCTTGTTGGAGGAAATTTACCTTTCAATGCTTTCCTCGGCCGGACTCGAAATGGTCCTGATGAATATATTTAATCAAAAAACGGTTTCCGCGGCCAGGGCATGCGACGCGATCACGCGTCAGGGAACCTTTTCATGGGAGGAGGTGCCGTAAGGTACTCCAGGGTTCCGGCAAATCACATTTAAAGTCCTTCAGTTTTTCTTGCCATCGGGCGGGATTTAATACATTTTATTTCTTTTAGAGCAAGGAGGGAAATAGTGGTCTTAAAAGGGAAAGAGATCGAAGATCTGGGGCAGTTTGCAATAGAGGTGATCCGTGGTTCAGGTGAGAAGGCGTTGTCATATTATGGTAAAGGCAGGCGCCAGATCAAGTTCGACGAAGGCTTGGTCACAGAGGCCGAAATCCAGCTGACTGAATTTTTTCAGGATCAACTACAGACCCATTTTCCGGAACACCAGGTCTTTAAAAACAACCAGGAGGAACACGAGTACACCCATGAGGGCAAAAAATCCGTTTGGATATATGACCCATTAGACGGTGTAGCCAACTTCCAGGCGGGAATCCCCATCTGGGGGATGTCTTTGGCGCTTATTGAGAATTTCTGGCCGGTTTTCGGCGTATTTTATATGCCGGCGACCGGCGATCTTTTCCAGGCACAGGCAGGACAAAAGGCGTTCAGCGGTAAAGAAGAAATCAGAATTTCGGCTCAGGAGAGTATTAATGACGAGAGTCTTCTACTGACCTACTCCCGGTTCCATCAGCACTACAGTTCCACATTTCCCGGAAAAATTAGAGGTCTCGGATGCGCTTCCGCCCACATATGCTATGTTGCCATGGGCCGTGCTGAGGGTGCCGTCATTGCCAACGAGTCTTATCCGGGGCTTGCAGCAGCATGTATCATTATAGAGGCGGCAGGAGGAAAGATCTCCAAGATGGACGGGACCGATTTCTTTCTTAATGAATACCTTGATGGCGCAAAAATTGATGAACACCTCCTGGTCGCAGCCCCTGATACCTGCTCACAGATTCGTGAATGTCTGCACAGCACAGCTTAGCGCAATAAGTTCGGCTATACGACCCACCTGTTTCTAAAAAGTCTAGGTGGCTGTCGGAAAAAACACATCTTCCCGCCGAAGCTGGGGCTGGGGAACCGCGTTGCACTCATCCTTCCTCACTGCGACGTACGTATAATCGGCGAAAGACGCAGGGCGAAAGGCTCATCGATTGCATCAGCTTGGGCACTTGCTTTTCCTTGGGCCCTGTGCAGTGAGCCTTGTGCCGGTCTCTTTTTTCATCTGCCCACTTTCCAACAGCCTCCAAAATTCCAGTATTCCGACAGGCTCTAAGCCTCCACCCATGGAGATGGCATTGATGCGAATTTTATTGAGAAGTTACTTTTGTTAAAGCCGCAAAATGAACAAAAAAACTACAGGCTGTAATATCAATCGTTTATGGACCTAAAAACATAGATTTAGGCATTTTACGAGGCCATCACTTTTTTGTGTGGAAAAATGCCTCGAAAGATGGTAGAAAAATATACACTGTTGTGCCATGAAAAGGCGCTTCTAAAATAATTTTGTATTTTGAAACCACGTCCATTGGACGTGGATTTTTTATCTATAAGGGGTAATGTTCAAATGGACACAATACCAATAACCAGGGAAGGACTTGAAAAGCTGAAAAAAGAATTAATCAACTTGGAGAAGGTGGAGCGGCCCCGGAATATCCGGGCCATTGAGGAAGCCCGTGATCATGGTGATATAAGTGAAAACGCGGAATACCACGCAGCCAAAGAGAAACAGTCATTTATAGCGGGAAGAATCAATGAATTACAAACGGTTATTGGTAAATCAGAAGTTATTGACGTGGAAAACGGTCCCGCAGACCGGGTCGTGTTCGGGCGTAAAGTTTTGTTGTGTAATATCGAGACCGATGAAGAGGTTTCCTATCAACTTGTAGGGCCATATGAATCCGCCCCGGAAAAAGGACAGATTTCAGTAACCTCCCCATTGGGTCAGGCCCTGATCGGCAAAGAGGAGGGTGATGAGGTAAAGGCCAGGACACCCGGGGGAATTTTGGAGTATGAAATCCTGGAAATTCATTAGTGTCCATCCAGAAATGGCCCTTTTTCACAATCT
>DAOUXC010000129.1 GCA_030666795.1 Desulfobacteraceae bacterium | reverse complement strand
GACGGAGAAATCCGGATCGGTCTTATACGGGCAGAAGACGCTAGCAGCAGGCAAATTCAGAAATTTTGCGAGGATGTTAGCCGGTTGGCTCCAGGCTTCCGGATAGAAAGAGAAGAGAATGACGGCGAACAGGCACCTGAAATCAGCATTAGGGAGAATATAAGCTATCAGGCCGTGCCTATGGGAAGAGAGCTGGTCCCGTTTCTGGATGCGCTGAGCGGCCGGGACACGCTCGCAGGAAAACTGCCTTTACCAATCACGGATTCCCTCGATCAGCTCAGGGTCCCTGCGATGTTGAAGGTCTATATTGCCCCTCAATGCCCGTTTTGTCCCCAGGTGGTGACCCTGCTGCTGACCCTTGCCGCCTCGGAAAGTCTGATTCATATCACCATTATCGATGGTACTCTGTTTTCCGAAAGGGCTAAAAATGACCACGTCCGGTCGGTGCCCACGGTTATACTGGATGATCGGTTTCGTTGGACAGGAGCGATTCAGCTTGAAGAACTCGTGCATATGATGCTCACACGGGACCCTTCCCTGCTTGGTACTGATTCGCTCAGAAAAATCATCGAGCAGGGTGATGCCGCGGGCCTGGCACAGATGATGATGGAAAGCGGAAAAATCTATCCTGCGTTTCTGGATTTGCTGACTCATGCAAAATGGCAAATTCGACTGGGTGCCATGGTGACATTTGAATTCCTTGCCGAAGAGCGTAAAGAAATGGCCTCGCAGGTTATCTCGCCTTTGTGGGACCGGTTTTCCCAGGTAGATGATAAGGTCAAAGGCGATATCCTCTATGTTTTGGGTGAATCAAAGGATCCGGGTGTGATCCCGAAACTCAACAGTGTTTGCAACGGTCCTTATTCCGGCGAAGTTCTGGAAGCCGCCGTTGAGGCACTTGAAAAATTCTCTTGAAAATGAAACGCGAATGTGGTGAGAAAGATTGCAGTTAAAATTTTTCCTTAATCCTATTATTTATCTCCCGTTCCTAAAAGCCAAATGCTAATAGCTGTTCATCACGGATTAGTGTGGTAATCCGAGATGAACCATTTTTCACAGCTAAACGCTAATGGCTAACAGTTAAACGCTTAGCTTAGGTTATACACCCATTGTATTATATTGTTTGGGATCTTCTGAGATAATAAATAGCCGCCATTCCTGCCAGCACTGAAAAAATCAGCATACCCCATAAATCCATCGCCGGGACCATTAAATCAGGGCCATATTGTTTGATTGTGCTTTCCGCCACCTTGGTATATTGATATACTTCTTCGCCAAACTCATTGACGACAAGCATCTTTTTATAGAGGGCACAATAAATCTCAAATTGGTCTGCCTCTATTGACAGATTAAAGATGTTATCCGAGAAGTAATCATCAACCACAAGCGTAAATTCAGATTCACCCGGTACTCTCACAAAAAGCTGGAAGAATGGTTCTTCTATGGCTTCTGCAGTTATTTCTATTTGATAATTATTCAAAGAAATCTTACGAACAGAAATATCAACAGACGGATTATTTCCATCTGCAAACGGAAGAAAAAGGGGCCCGGCCGTCTCTTGGCTCACACGATTCTCCCCCTCATTTTGAGTCAGATCAAATTCTGATTCAACATGGTCAATAATCTGTGCCTCATCCTGTGCGTATGCATTTGAGATAAATAGGTCCATTAAAGAAGTTGTTTCCTGGTGCTTATATCGCAATACAATGGGGACCAGATATATGTCTCCAGGGGCGATATCGTTTGAAAGGGTAATTTGTATTACTTGGCATGTCTGGTTTCTTGTCACTTTGATACCGGCCTGCTCTTCGACTTCCACGTCAGATGGTACGTATATCTCAACAGATGGATAATAGGCGATAAATGAGCCGGCATTTGTAATTTTTACAGTCACTTTAATTAAATTTTCTTTGGTTTGCGAAAGGGCCTGGACCGCCAATTTTTCGCCGGTTGCTTCACCAATCAGTTCATAAGAATATGTTGCTTCCAGATCAGCGCCGCTCGCTCTTACCTTTCTGTATTGGGGTTGGCTGATTCGTGATGTATAAGGATGTGAACTGAAATCCAGATAATTGCCTGTAAGATTCTGATTGACTATGTTTTCCCCAAAACTTAAATGATCAGAATGAGAGTGGACCAATAGATAAATACTGCTTTGATCCGGCTCGTTTTCCTGTGGAATAGGGAATTTGGTAATTCCATTCTCTGCAAAATCTACACTGACTTGCGTTTTGTCATTGTCAATTACTGTCCTCGAAAATTGGAAGACACTGCCGATGTTGTTGTAAAGCTCAATCAGATCTTGTTGCTGTGTATTGGGATCAGAGGCGGTTTGCCTGAAATTCTGTAATTCATTACACGAAATTCGTTTCATCTCCATGGGTAAAACGTCGGCGGTGAATTCGTCAACAAAGCTTATTTCGCTCGAATACCCGCTTGTGCGAAAGACTTTTCCGGATAAACTGCCTTGGTCACTGCCGTACGGCACGCCGAACCGGATAGACGGAACTTGCAGGACGTAATTATGCGCAACCGGATCATTGCTGGGATGTCCAGGGAACTTATCGAACAATTCCGGGACCAGCGAAATACCGATATCAAATGTCTTTCCACGCAAACTATCCGGGAAATCCGCTTTTAATTTCATATCCACAAAATATGAGCCTTTATAGCCGTCCCTGATACAAGTAACATTGATATTTTCGAAATCGAATAAGATGCCTGCCACATTGATATTGTGCGTTGAAGGGATAATTTCGACATAATTTTGGATCTCAGCGGGGATTTCAAATCTCAAAAAGTTGAATTTCGTCGGCTCGCGAATTGCGTGCTTGATGCCGTGAAGAAGGTCATTGGCGTTAATTGCTTCAGGATTAAGCTCATTTGATTCGATGGCCATTGTTCCGTCCGCACTTTTGATCAGGTTCCAGTCATAGCCGGAATTATTGAAAAGCTCGATTTTTATTGTGGTCTCCCCGTTTGGCTCCAGAATGCTCCCACGGGCCCCCAGATTCTGTGCACTGCCGACCTGTACGCTCGTTGTTGAATCGCCAAAACCGTAGTGTTTCAAAAATGGCGACTCAGTGAATTGGCGGCGGTTTTCACGCCAGTCCGAAATGGTAATCAGGTGGTATACGTCGGCATTGAACGTAGGCACTTCCACAGGGATGATCTCTTTTGAAACGGATATCCTGCTTTGAAGTGCCTCGATTACATTTACAACATTGTCGAGCACCAGAAACGAGTTCGGGCCGTTTGCAGGATTCCAGTAAACAAATCGCGCACCGTCGTTGATTTTTGCAAATCCTTCGAATCGTGTGCCGGAAATCGGTGAAAGTCTTGACACGATATTTATCGTCTCTTTTGCCCCGCCGCGAAGGGCTGCGCCAAAATACAGCCAGTCCTTTGCGTCAGTGCGAACTACGTTGTCTACTTTGTGTATATCTTCCGGTATGTAATATTCCATGCCGCAACTGTAAGCAGTAAGGTCGGGATCATTTTTATCCAGTTCAGGTAAGATCGGGATAACATTGTTGCGACAGACATTGGGCGCATAAATGATTTTCCCGTTCTGCGGATCTACCTTGGCGCGCCAACGGTTGAAAAGGCAGGCGTAGATGTTCGTTTTTGCATCCGCCGGGTACGGTGAAGCATCGGACAGACCCGAGATCTCAATCCATCTCTCTGCCATCAAATCGGTTTTGTCCACGGAAATCAGGTTGATGCTATCCTGTCCTCCTAGGAGAGTGTCATCTTTGTTTTGCAGATTGTCACTGCGCCAGCCGATAATTTTGTGTCCTTCCACTTCAAAAAATTTTGATTGATAATTCCTGTCGTACAAAACAGAATATCCAAGTCCTTTGAAGATCGGCTGTGCGATGATGTTGTGCGGCCGCAGAATGCCTTTGCGCACATTGTCCATGTTGGGCAAAAGGTTATCCATGTGATACGGATACCCCTTTGAGAAGGCATTGTCGTCGTAGTCGTAATGTGTGAGGCTCCACATCTTTTCCGAAATGTAATTTTGCGGAAAATAATTCTCAACCTCATAGGAGAAGTTCCAGTTTCCTGTCTCCTCATCCGGCCTTTGCGAGATAGTCGGGATACCGGCCATCTCATCAGTACAATCTCCCTCGATCTGGCAAATTCGGATCTTCTCGCGCTGCTCGTCGGTTAAGACCTGGTTGGAGACCATGTCTCCTTCAGTTGCGTAACAAACACCGTACCTGGCGGAATTTGAACGTCTCAGATACAGGTCATCTCTGGTTTCATCGTTTGCAATCTGCTCCGGATCCGGGTCGATAAATTGCTTTTCCGCCAGGCAGGATGTGGCATTATTTCCGGCGGCACGCAATAAAAATTCATTATCCTTGCACACAGTGGGTTCAAAATATTTTGGATAGTTGTTAAGCAGTTTGACCTTGAGCAGAAGCTCGGCATTGTGCCTGGAATTCCATTCAAGTTGGCGTTCGCCGGTCGCGTCGTCGCGAATTTCAAAGGTCGTGTTGACCACGAAATTCCTCAGCGGCGGCGGAATCGGCGGGACATCGGGAAGAACCGTGCGGATCGGCGTTGCCCATTGCCGCTTCCAGATATCCTGATAGTCAACGCGTGAAGTCTCAGGCGCGGACGGAATGGTCTGCCGTACGCCTGTCTGCAGATACTCGCGGAAAGGAATGGACGACGAGCCGATGTTGGAGAATGTCGAAAATCCCCCGTTTCTGAGCACAAGCCCGGGGTCCGTCACTGGATGGTTTTCAGTAAACGCATAAACCGTGCGGTGTTTAAGAAGTTCTTGAATGTATACGCCATATCGAACAAACGGTTCGAAGTATTCGTATTTCTGGAAGAAGCTCTCATCACTGTTGTTCCCGCGGTGTAGACGGAATTTCATCACCAGGCACGGCAGGCTCAAAAACGGTTTTTGTTTCAGTTCCAACGAATCTGTGAACTCATCCACCGGAGTATACTTTACCATATTTTCAGGATCGCCCAGATCGTAATTCAGGCTTTCGAGCCTGACCGATATGTTAATGGGACCGCTCACGGCCGGATTTTCGAGATTGAGGCGCAGTACATCCGGTTTGCCGTGCGTTTGATCCGGCATCTTGCCGCGGAGAAAACTGACTATGATCTGCTGATTATCAGAATCGTACTCGATCTTTCGTACGGCTATATGATCTGCGGATAGGGAAATCTTGTCATTTTTGACCAGATCTGCTCCTCCTGCAAAATCCGCAGAAAAAATAAAGCGGCCGCCATTGGGGGTTGTATCCTGATTGAGCGTAAAATCCACCGTGTGCGCCTTTACGAATTTTACTTCCGGATATACTTCGTATTCGCCGGTGGCTTCGTCAAAATGCGCAAGGTCCGATGCCTCGTCAATTCCGTCAACATCGTCAATAGGGAAGAGATAATGAGAGACCGTGATATTGCCGTCCGTGTAGTCTTCGATCCGTGTAACGTCAATCGGGGTTTTCCCCAACTTGCATATCAGCTTATTCTCATACTCGTTCGCCTGGACTCCGCCAGGTAATTCATGGTCAAAGTATCCGGCGCTGATAATGCCGCTCCCATCACCGCAACTTAGGCCTTCAAACCGGTCAATCGTGAAAAAGATGTTTGGATCAGAAACCCCTTCAGGGAGAGGATAGTTTTTGTTATCGTAAAAATAGATGTCATTACGGGCAAATATCAAATTCTTTTTTGCAACCGTGCCGTTTTGCAGTTCCTGAGGTATGCCGTCCTTATAGAAACTCTGCGCCCCTTTTTCTTTAGTTGTGTCGACAAAAACAAGCTGGCGTTGTGTTGCATGTTCGTAATAATTGTCCGCATCGGCAAAGTACAACTGCTTTGACACCAGACACTCATTGTTTACCGAATAAGCGTAATCCTTGCCTATAATGTCGTCTATTTGCCTTTCTGTACAGTTATCTGCTGGAGGCAGATCCACCTCGGAACGACTCATCAGAATCGTCTTTACAGGAGTGTCCCAATCAGCGGACAAGACTGCGTCAGTGCACTTCAGTGTCTTATAATCGACAAAATCATAATCGCGTAAGTCTGCGTCCGCGTTTTTATATGGGAAAATAAATGCATTGTCGATACCGTGATTATCTTCGAAATATTTTTTGTAAGTTTGATAATATTCATTAAAAAATTCTATGGTGTATACGAGTGATGCCTGATCATTTCCATCAACTACAGGCGAAATGAGTGGCACTACAGATATATGTTCCACTTCTTCTGCGTTTGTGTCTTCCTTGTTTTCCGCAGTCAACACATTGTCAATAAAGACGCCTTCGCCTTTAAGAGGGTAAAAACTCGATGGGTCCGGATTGTACTCAGCGCGGATTTCCGCACCGCGATAAGCAGTCAGATGTTGGCTGCCTGCATTTACGTTTTCTGTTTTTCCATCGTGTGTAATGTATTCCACATGGCCGTTGGCCGCCAGAATCCGTGTTTTTTTCTGAGTCACTGACGGATCTGTGATTTCAATGGGAAACTCAACCATCTTTTTTTCAAACTTTGCTATTTTATCACATTCGCATTCTATCTTTTGAGAATATTCAGGATCGGCTGTCCCTAAATGACAGTTGCACTCAGTGCAATTGTCAAATTCACTAGCCTCAAAACCCTTGGCTACATTTATTTCCAGTCTGACCTGTGAAACCGGCTGATCAAAAAAGTTCTGGACCACGAAGCCGGCTGACAGCCTGACATTACTTTCCAGAGCGGGGATAACATTGTCCGCCAGGTCAGGGTTGACCTTTTGAACGACCTTTAAATCAGCACTAATTTCCTTGGCGAACGCCGAGAAAACTGCATTAAAGACCTGGGAAAAGTACCTGGAATTGCTGGAGGCCGGATGTCCTGTTGTGAGGAGGACTTCGCCGTTACTGAAATCTTTCCATGCAAGGGCTGTCATTGACCCGGCAGGTTGAGAAATCTTTTCCAGAGTCTGACTGTCCTGCCAGTAGAAGTTTTGGTCACTGTTAAAGTCAAAACAGGCAATTTCCGTCAAGCCCGGATCTTTAGAGCTATCAACCAAAAAACCGGATAGGAAGTATGTTTCTAAATCCCCGTCATCCTCCGGAACTATACCTAAAGAGAATAAACGGCTTTGAAAATCATCATTGTTGTTCCAGATTATTTTGCCGTGATTGGCATAGTTCTTTACAATAATATCGGAATTAACAGTACCATTTGCAATCAATCCCATTTTTTCAAGCAGATACGCAGATTTGCCTGATGAAAAGACTGTGCCGCCACTCGAAACAAATTCACAGATCTTTGCAATACCTTCTGATCCAAGTTCTTCCAAGATCTCATCTTCAAGGCCAAAGGTCAAATCCGGCAAGATCAGGAGCCTGAAAAACGGCAGACCATCCGCCTGGAGCTTTCCATTTTGAATGTCTTCAGCATGCATGAAGATAATGCTGGTTTGCTCTTTGTCTTCAATTTCATCATCCTCTAAGTACTCCTCATAGTCTGAAAAACCGCGAAAACATCGTTCATGCTTGCCGATATAAGTATGCAATACATTACAGTATGCATCTGCCTCAAATGTTAAATGCCTGTTTTTACCATCAATCACCTTTTCCAGGTCCAAAATGGCGATGTGGCCGTCATATAGCGCTTTAGCCTGTCCAAGATTTACTGTCGCAGTACTCCTAAAAAAATCAAAGTCATCAATTCCTTCCAACCCTTCATCTGTCATCTTGAATATGGCGCCGCTGATAAAAGGAGTCTCGGCCCCATCATCATTTCTGAATAAAAAATACTCCGGATAGAGGAGATATTCAGAATCGGTAGGGGATATCCGGGAAAATATATAACCATAGGCGCGTTGCAGCTTTGATAAATCCCCGTCATTGATCTGGTGTGTACCGAGCCCGATAACTACCGGATTTTCTAACTGCGAGCTTTCATCTTCAGACAACCCCGTAATTACTTCATCGGCACAAAGAGGCGAGGAAGCATGGACAACGGCTAAGAGTAGTAGAATGGAGCAACAAAAAGCATTTTTCATTTTCATAACCCCCGGTATCTAAAAGTCATAATTCAACCCCAAAACGAGAACACTGTCAGGAGATTAGGATATTGTCCACTGACGGGCGTTCTCTCATCTTATTTTATCGGACGTTTCTTAATATTTGTTGAGGAAATGTTCGAAAAACTATAGAATCAATGGGCATCCTTCATTTAACACCAAATCCTGCAAGGGTCTCAGAATATGAAAAACGATAATTTCAGCATTGCCACCTTTAATACAAATTCTATAAGGTCACGTCTTCACATAGTGATTCCCTGGCTTAAAAAAAACCCGGTTGATGTGCTGTGCATGCAGGAAACAAAGGTGCAGGATAAGGATTTCCCAAAGGAAGCATTTAACAAAATAGACTATAATGTGATCTACAAGGGTCAGAAGTCTTACAATGGCGTTGCGATCGCCGGCAAACACGAGATAAAAGACATGGCTGTTGGTTTCGATGACTCTGAAAACAGCCCGGAGGATGAAGCCAGGCTTATCCGGTGTGTTGTAAAGGATATTAATGTTGTTAATGCGTATGTTCCCCAGGGCAGGGCCCTGGACCATATGTATTTTCAGATCAAGCTAAGGTGGTTTGAAAGGTTAAGGGACCTGTTTGATAGGAATTATTCCCCGGACGAACCATTGCTTTGGTGTGGAGACCTCAACGTTGCCCCTGAGTCAAAAGACGTTTATGCTCCTGATAGCCATGTAGATCATGTCTGTTTCCACGAAGATGTTCGCAAAGCGTTGGAAAAGGTCAGGGAATGGGGATTTATAGACGTATTTCGGAAGCTTAATATGGATCCGGACCAGTATACGTTTTACGACTACAGGATACCCAATGCAGTCAAGAGGCATTTAGGCTGGCGCATAGATCACATACTTGCTACGGCCGCGTTGGCAGAATGTGCTGAAAAGGCATACATAGATATTACCCCAAGGTTTGCTCAAAAGCCCTCGGACCATACTTTTCTGGTGGCGGCGTTCGGTTCCTGATTAATCAAAGTCCATCTCAAAACTGTAGATGTCATCACTCAGCTTGCTTTTTACCCGCAAGTCACTGTTATTGAAAACTGCCTGCATTCTTTTGTTG
>DAOUXC010000231.1 GCA_030666795.1 Desulfobacteraceae bacterium | reverse complement strand
GGGCTTCCAGCTATCCGTGGCAACATGTGCGCAAGGTGGGGGAAGACATTGTAGCGACCCAACTGCTTCTCCCGCAAAACCACAGGATCCGGCCCTATGATGTGGGCGCCCTTGTAAGCGCCGGTGTATTTTCCGTCAAAGTCCTGCAAAAACCCCGGGTGGCCATTATCCCTACCGGCTCCGAGCTCGTCCATCACAGGGACCTGAAAGAGACGGATGCCCTGGGCAAGGGTCAGATCATAGAGTACAATTCCCTGATTCTTGCCGGGTTGGTTCGCGATTGTGATGGCATTCCTATCATCTATGATATTGTCCCGGATGTTGAAGACAAGATACGCCATGCCCTGACCCATGCCATTGAATCGGATGCACATGTGGTCATCATCAATGCAGGTTCCTCTGCGGGCAGCAAGGATTACACTGTGCATATGATCGGTGAGATGGGTGAGGTCCTGGTCCATGGTGTTGCAATGATGCCGGGTAAGCCAACTATCCTCGGTATTGCGGGTGGAAAGCCTGTTGTGGGCAATCCCGGGTATGCTGTTTCCGCGACTCTTTCCTTTGAACAATTTGTAAGGCCTTTGCTTTTCAGCCTTCAGGGTCGCAGTGCTCCAAAACATGAGGTCATCAAGATCCAACCCACAAGGGACCTTCCTTCAAAGTTGGGCATAGAGGAATTTTTGCGGGTCAACATGGGCAAGGTGGGTTCCGGGTATGTGGCTACGCCCCTTCCAAGGGCTGCCGGCTCCATCACCACTTTGACAAGGGCGGAGGGCATCCTTCGAATCCCGGCCCTGTCGGAGGGCATTTCCCATAATGAGGAGGTCGAGGCAGAACTCCTCGTGGGAAAAAGCGAACTCTTAAACACTGTTGTCGTCATCGGCAGTCATGACATCACCATTGATATCTTAGCTGACGAAATCAGGCGGAATGGACGTAATATCCGCATCTCGTCGGGTAATGTGGGGAGCCTCGGCGGGCTGATCGCCTTAAAAAAGGGGACATGTCACCTTTCAGGGTCCCATCTTTTGGACACGGATACCGGTCAATACAATATTTCATATATCAAAAGATACTTAAAGGGGATTAAAGTCAGCGTCTTTAATCTGGTGCTGAGGGAACAGGGATTGATCGTGGCAAAGGGGAATCCAAAGGGTATTAAGGGGATCGCCGATCTTGTCAGGGATGATATTACCTTTGTCAACCGCCAGGCCGGATCAGGGACCCGCGTTCTCTTTGATTACAAGTTAAATCAATCAGGGGTAAAGTCCGAATCAATAAAGGGGTACGACCACGATGAATTCACCCATATGGCAGTGGCAGTGGATGTCTTAAGTGGCGCGGCAGACTGCGGCATGGGCATATTTGCTGCGGCCAAAGCCCTGGATCTGGACTTTGTTCCAATGGAACGGGAACAGTACGACCTGATTATTCCAAGTGCAATGCTGGATCAGCCCAATATCCAGGCAGCGCTGGAGACGATCCGGTCCAGGCATTTCCGTGAAAGGGTCATTTCCCTGGGTGGCTATGACCCATCCGAGAGTGGCCGATTATGGATGGAAGTGGAAGGAGGCTGAGATGGTACCATTTAAATTGAAATCAAGACAATGGCTCGTTGATGAACAGGATCGCATCATCATGGGCGAGGGCAGGAAGGAGATCCTGGAGACCATCGAAAGGACAGGATCGATTAACCAGACCGCAAAGATAATGAAGATGTCCTACAAGGGGGCCTGGGGAAAAATTAAGGCCACCGAACAATATTTGAATTACAGAATTGTTCATACGGACAGGAAAAAGGGGACGTGGCTGACAAAGGAGGGCAGGGAACTCCTTGAAAAATACAGTCTCCTTAAAAAGCGGTGTTTGCAGGAAGATAATAAAATTTTTTCCGGCATATTCGGCCGGAAAGAAAAATAGATTTTGCAAATACAAAAACGAAAGTGACAATTACAAATGTTTACACGAAAGACTGAACCACCGGTTATTTCTATTGTCGGCTTTTCCGGTTCGGGAAAGACCACTCTTCTGGAAAAGCTGATCCCTGAACTCACACGGCGCGGCATCAGGGTGGGGACTATCAAGCATCATTTGCACGATTTTGATATGGATAAACCCGGGAAAGACAGCTGGCGGCATAAGCAGGCAGGCGCGGTCGTAACCATTATATCTACTCCTTCCCGAATCGGGATGTCAATGGACGTTGATCATGATCACAAACCGCAGGAACTGGCCCCGTTTTTTGATGGTGTGGACATAATCCTGACCGAAGGATATAAACGAGGAAACAATGCCAAATTGGAAGTCTTCAGGCCGGAGGTCCATGAAAAACCCCTGTCACAAGGCGACGAACATCTGATGGCCCTCATAAGCGATGCTCCGGTGGATATCGGGGTCCCCCGGTTTTTGACGGATGATATCGAAGGTTTGGCCAATTTCTTGATAAACCGTCTCAACCTGGTTCAGACAGTTACCATAACAAAGCGAGAAGCGGTTTCATGAATTTTTTTTAAGGATCAGCGACCGGTATCCGATATCATTCCGACAAGTAAAATCGTAACTTCTCAAAAAATTTGTTTAAATCCATCTCCATGGGTAGAGTCCCTGCCTGTTTTTTCAAGGCACTCTATCAAAATGGATCTCTCTCGGATTTGGCGGTGGCCGGATAATTGGGGTTTATTATATCCAAACTGCCGGTATCTTACTGCCAAATCGCGCAAAATCCCAAATATCCGGCCACATTACTACGGCAGGCTTATAGAGCGCCTTGAAAAAACAGGGCAGGTTGGATACCCGAAGGTAATTAAAAATTACGTAAAATCTGTCTATCTACCTGGTATAATTAGGCAATATAAAAAATTTCAGAAACCTAAGATGGCTGATTTTTTCTTAAGGCTAAATTCTTCTTGAAAGCTAATGATTGTAATTATAGAAATAGAGTAATCTTGAACGTTCAAAACCCTGTCGAAGATCCCCGCACATAGTGCGGGGGAATCTGTGGACGCCTACGAATTTAAAGAGGACAGACAATGATTAGTATTCCATTTATAATTCAAATTCCGTCAGGCCTTTCAATGCAGGCTTTCTATGGCAGTGATATCCTCCAGATGATAATCCATGCAGGGCTGATGGTCAAATTCGTCCTGCTGGTCCTTTTGTTTTTTTCAGTCGTCTCCTGGTCCATTATATTCGTGAAACTCAGGTTATTGAATAAGGCAAAGCATGAGACGGAAGAGTTTATGGAACTTTTCTGGGAAAACAGGGATCTGAAAGAGATTTTCAAAACGTGTGAAGATCTGACATATAGCCCGGTTGCCCGTCTTTTCAGCAGTGGATATGCTGAATTCAACCGGATTCGAAAAATTCAGGCGTCTTTAGACTCACAAGAGGACCGGGATGCGCCGGGTGGAGAAACATCCATAAGGTCCCAGCAGGCCATTATGGACAATTTGAAGCGGTCCTTGAGGAAGGCGACCATTGATCAGACAAGCAGGTTGGAGAGAGGGATAAGCTTTCTGGCCACCACAGGAAATACTACCCCTTTTATCGGTCTATTCGGAACGGTTTGGGGGATTATGGAATCTTTTCGAAGCATAGGACTTAAGGGCGCCGCCAACCTCGCGGTTGTGGCACCGGGAATTTCCGAGGCACTGATTGCCACGGCCGCAGGCCTTGTGGCCGCAATACCTGCGGTTGTGGCATTTAACTATTACAGCCACAGGATTGCCGCGCTCGGGTCGGAAATGGATATTTTTACATCCGATTTCTTGAGCACCGTGGAAAGACAGTTTTTTAAGAAGCAAAGGATTAGCAGGCTAGGCAGATAGAGCATATGCAGGCCAACAATAACAAGAAATTCATGTCGGATATCAATGTCACGCCTCTCGTGGACGTGATGCTGGTCCTTCTTATCATTTTTATGGTGACAGCCCCCATGATGATGCAGGGTGTGGAGGTCAACCTTCCCCAAACCACGGTAAAGCCCATCAAGACCCGGGAAGATCCTTTGATATTAACGGTTAACAAGAAAAGGGAAATTTACCTGGAAAACTACCGGATCGAGCTTGACGGCCTGGAGAAAAAGGTCAAAAAGATTTTTCAAAATCGCAGAGATAAGGAAATCCTTTTACGGGCGGACAAGGATGTACCATACGGATTTGTCATCAAGGTTATTTCGAGGATCAAGAGGGCGGGGATTGATAAATTAGGAATGGTCACCGAACCCGTGGACTGACTTTTATGGAAGCCCTATTGGTTAAACCCGATTCCAATAACATGATGGAGCCAAAATGGAGCAGGATGCTGATCCTGTCCCTGTTTCTTCATTTAGGGCTTTTTTCAACGATCCTGTTTGTTCCCGGTTACATGCCCACACCCCGTATCAGAGGTCCGGTGTATGAAGTGAACCTGGTGGAGATGCCGGGCCCGGCCCGGTCAAAGGCTCAACCAAGTGCCAAGGCAAAGACGGGTAAAAGACTGTCCACTCCCAAAAAGACCACCCCGGCCAGGCGTATTCACCGGTCAAAAACGAAAAAAAAGCCGGTTGTCATCGCCAAAAGGACCCTTGCGGCCAAAAAGAGGAAGTCAAGGAAACCGAAAGTATCTCCATCCAGGCTAATAGACCGGGCCGTGTCGAAAATCGAAAAAAAGGTAAAGGCTGAAAAAAAGGATCCCATTGGGCAGGCCATTAACAGGATCGAGACGCGGGTCAAGACTGCCGGCGCGCAAGGTTCCGCCGGGGGTATGGCAACTGACGGGATTATTATTGCGATGTACAAACGGGAGGTGGAAGACTGGATCAAGAGCAACTGGTCCTATGCGGTTGACCTTACAAGGCCCGAGAGACAAAAAGACCTCATGGCCGTCATGGTGGTAAAGGTTAAAAGCAATGGCACTATCCTGAAATCATGGTTTAAAGAGCGATCTAAAAGCGCAATTTACGATCAGTCGGTTTTAAAGGCGGTTGAGCGGTCAGACCCTCTGCCCCCTTTTCCGGAAGGCTACAGAAAGACCTTTGATGAATTTGAAATCAACTTCGATCTCAGTGACCTGGAGGAACAATGACCTGGAGGCTGCTATCTTCCATGGGTTCAAGTTTAAGCAATTTCCGTGACCCTAAGGACGCCGGTTTTAAGTTTTGCCGGCTGGGGATCCTGTTTCTTGTCCTTTTTTTCATTCCGGGGCAGAGTTTCGGCAGGATATATATAGATATCAATGCCCCTTCTATTCGAAAATTCAAGATTGCCATACCGGATTTTAGATATTTGACCTCCCAAAACGAGCAACCGGACCTGATCACAAAGTTGCCGGGGGTGATATCCAATGACCTTGATCTCAGTGGCTATTTCAATCCCATGGATAAGGATGCCTTTCTGGAGAAAAAGGGCGCACCGCTTACCCTTGAAGGTATTCGTTTCAAGGACTGGACCGTTATCGGCGCGGACCTCCTTTTGAAGGGTGGCTATATCTGTATAGGGCGAAGCCTGGAAGTGGAGGTCAGGCTGTTTGATGTTTTTCAGGGCCGGCAGATTTTCGGGATGAGGGCACTGGGAGATGTGGGGCGTTACCGTTATCTTATGCACAGGATTGGTAACCAGATCATTCGAATATTGACAGGTCATGAGGGTATCTTTCTTACGAAACTTGCTTTTGTGGGAAACTCTTCGGGTCACAAAGAAATATACATGTGCGACTATGATGGGCATAATGTGCGCCAGGTAACAGCGGACAAAAGCATTGCGCTCTCGCCAGCGTGGTCCCCTGATGGAGAACAACTCACTTATAACTCCTACAAGGATGGTACAGGGCCCATGCTGTATCTGAAAAATTTTGGGTCCGGCAGGGTTAAACGTCTTTCAGGGAGAAAGGGCCTGAACATAGGGGCTTGCTGGGCGCCGGACGCTGAGGAGATGGCATTAACACTGAGCCTGAAAGGCAATCCCGATATATTCACTATTGATCTGAACGGAAGAGTCAAAAAACGGCTGACCGACCATTGGGGCATTGATGTGTCGCCCGCGTTTTCGCCGGACGGAAAAAAAATCGCGTTTGTCTCTAACAGATCCGGGTCCCCGCAGGTCTACTTGCGCGATCTGATCCGGGGGACAGAGGAGAGACTGACCTTTGAAGGAAGATACAATACATCCCCTTCATGGTCCGGCTTGAACCGGATTGCCTTTGTGTCTATGGACCG
>DAOUXC010000026.1 GCA_030666795.1 Desulfobacteraceae bacterium | reverse complement strand
CTTTCCAATAGGTTCTGGACTCCGGCTTTCGCCGGAGTGACGAACTTTGGGGCTTTTTACGAGGTTGCCAATATCATTAAAACTTTAGCCATTTATAAATGCGAGAATATTGCAACTTCATTGCAAGGGTGAGGTTTTTTGAATGTTATAATATACTCTCTTTTTCCACATTTTACCATTCAGTATTGACAACCCCATAAAAAGTCGCTCTGCGCCTCTTTACTCGGCGAGGGGGGCTACCCCTCCCCTGCCATTTGATGTGAATTCAAATGGTTCCACCCCTACCCCCGAGCCGGGGCTTCATCATGAACGCGCTCCATCCTTTAAGGGTGAATTGCCGGGTCACGGTGAGCCCTTGTTCTTCAAAAAAACACTTTATATCCTTAGCCTGGTTTTCCCCGAACCCTGCTACCACGGCAGCCCCTGACGGAATCAAGTGACGGGGAATACTCTTCCCCGTTTTTAAGAGCACCGAGACCACAAGGTTGGCCAACACGAGGTCGAATTTATCATTTACAACCTCCCAGGAACCCTCCATTATGTCGATCCTTTGGGAGAGACGATTGAGGGCCACGTTACTCTTTGCCGCCCGTGCGGCTTGCGCATCCAGTTCCACCCCCATGGCCGTTTCCGCGCCCATTTTAATGGCGGCAATGGCAAGGAGACCCGTGCCACAGCCAAAATCAAGGACCTTGCAGCCCTTAATGTTTGAAGCCCGGGATGTATCCCCGGCCATGAGGTCCATGATCTTCAGGCAAAGCAGGGTAGAGGGATGTTTGCCCGTGCCGAATGCGTGGCGCGGGTCTAAGATGATCGTGTGGGGATCCGAAATGTGCTCCAGTTCAGGGCTCCAGGGCTGAATGGTTATGGAGGGTATGGGATTGAAGGGTTCGGCAAACTGGCTGCTCCCGGCTGAAGGTTCCGAATAGGCGAGATTGCGCACCCGAATCTCAAAACCCGGTTTTAGAGACAGCATCCTTTCAATTTCAGTGACAATACCGGCAATGATGGAAAGCTCCCGGTCAAGCCTGTCTTCGCCCGGTATTACAATCAGGATCCTTCCAATTTCAGGGGTTTCATCATCGTGTAAGGGGACCCTTTTCATAACAGGAGAAAAAGACTCCAGCTTGCTGTTGAGCTGCGAAATGCCCGTAAACGGCCCTTCTATGGTAATTTCAAACCGCATGAAGCCCCTTTTCTTTGCTTGATGAATGACGGCATCTTAAATCAGAATAGTTGAGAGGTTAAGAAAAATATCGGCTGAAATGATTTATCCTTGAAAAAAAGTTCATAAATGAATAGATTCAAAGCTTTATTTCAGTGTGACAAACAAAAAAGGGGACAATTTATGAAGATTGCGGTAAGCGGCAAAGGGGGTGTGGGTAAGACCACCTTTGCATCTTTTTTGATAAAGGCCCTTGCGGATGAGGGGAAAAAAGTCCTGGCCATTGACGCGGACCCGGACGCCAACCTGGCCCAGGGTCTCGGCGTGGAGAACAGCGATGAAATCGTACCCATTTCAGAAATGAAGGAGCTGATTGAGGAAAGGACCGAGGCCAAGACGGGGGGTATGGGGTCATTTTTTAAACTGAATCCCACGGTCGATGACCTGCCTGAAAAACTCTCCATTGAGGTGGATGGCATAAAACTGATGGTCATGGGGAGTGTCAAGACAGGCGGGGCAGGCTGCGTATGCCCTGAAAGCGTCAGGCTCAAGCACCTTGTGCGGCATATTGTTTGGGCCCGCGACGAGGCAGTGGTTATGGATAGGGAGGCGGGCCTCGAACATCTGGGCCGGGGAACCGCCATGAACGTGGACCGCCTTGTGGTGGTTGTGGAACCGGGAAGACGCAGTATTGAAACGGCGCATCACATCCGCAAACTCTCAGGGGATCTCGGGATTAAAAAACTGAGTTTTGTGGGCAATAAAATCCGCTCGGACAAAGACAGGGACTTTTTGTTAAAGCAAATGCCTGACTTTGATTTTTTGGGATTCATTCCATACCGGACCGACATCATTGAATCGGACCTGGATGGACGACCTCCGTTTGAAAGGGACCTGGAAAGTCTGAAAATCGTAAAAGAGATGCTTCATAAATTGTGACATTTTAGCCCTTTGAAAAATCCGGGAATATTAAAACTTCATCGCAAGGGTGATGTGTCACAAAAAATTATAATAGGGAGGCTCATCTATGGGAAAGAGAATACACAATTTCAACGCGGGTCCTGCCGCATTACCCCTGCCAGTGCTTGAAGAGATACAGGGTGAGCTTTTGGATTTCCAAGGCTCCGGTATGTCCATAATGGAAGTGAGCCATCGTTCCAAGTGGTTTGACAATGTCATCAATGAGGCCATCGAAAGAACCGGCAGGCTTCTCAACCTCGGTGATGATTTTCACGTGCTTTTTATTCAGGGTGGGGCCAGCCTCCAGTTTTGCATGATCCCCATGAATCTGGGTCTGGAGGGGAAACCAATGGACTACATAAATACAGGGACATGGTCCACAAAAGCGATCAAAGAGGCGGAGATCCAGAAAAAGGATGTCAGGGTAATTGCCTCGTCCGAGGATAAGGGTTTTTCCTATATCCCCAAAGATGTCAAGATGAACGAAGACGCTTCGTATCTGCATATTACGTCAAACAACACGATCAAGGGGACCCAGTGGGCTGAATTCCCTGAAAGTGGTGGAATACCGCTCATATGTGACATGTCCTCCGACATCATGAGCAGGCCCTTTGATGTGAAGCCTTTCGGGTTGATCTACGCGGGGGCACAGAAAAACATAGGACCTGCCGGCATGGCCCTGGTTATCATAAGAAAAGATATGCTGAAAAGGGTACCGGATAATATTCCTACCATGTTGAGATATACAACCTTCGCCGAAAAAAAATCCATGTTCAATACCCCGGCATGCCTGGTCATCTACACCACCAATCTCGTCCTGAAATGGCTTGAAGAGACGGTCGGCGGGCTGGAAAAGATGGAACGGATCAACAAAGAGAAGGGTGCCATACTCTATGACTTTATTGATAAGTCCGGTTTTTACCGGGGAACCGCGGCCGGAGACAGCAGGTCCCTGATGAATGTGACCTTCAGGCTTCCAAGCGAGGACCTGGAGAAAAAATTCGTGGAAGAGGCCATGAAGAAGGATCTGGGAGGGCTCAAGGGGCACCGTTCGGTGGGCGGTTGCCGGGCTTCTATTTATAATGCTACGGGGATTGATGCGGTAAAAGATCTTGTGGCCTTTATGGCGGAATTTGAAAAGCGAGAAGGATAAAGGGAAGAGTATAAAGGCGTAAAGCGAATTTTTAAGAGGATATTAACTGTGCAAAGAACAAGAATCGCTGAAATCCTGTCTGCTGAAAAAACAGGCACCGGTTTTACAATAATGGGCTGGGTCAGGACGAAAAGAGACTCCAAGGGGGGGTTTTCGTTTATTGAAGTGAATGACGGGTCCTGTCTGAGTGGTCTCCAGATCATAGCAGATGAAAAAATGCCCAACTATAAGGACGAGGTGCTCAAATTGCAGACAGGCTGCTCAGTAAGGGCCTTCGGAACCCTAGTGGCCTCCCCGGGCAAGGGGCAGAAGGTGGAGCTTCAGGCCCAGAAGATCGAGGTCCTGGGATGGGCCGATCCTGAGGTTTATCCCCTTCAGAAAAAACGGCATTCCTTTGAATTCTTGAGAACAATAGCCCACCTGAGGCCCAGGACCAATACATTTGGCGCTGTGGCAAGGGTAAGGAATGCCATGACACGGGCCATTCACGATTTTTTTCAGGAAAGGGGTTTTATCTATCTCCACACACCTATTATCACGGGGAGCGACTGCGAGGGGGCAGGGGAAATGTTTAAGGTAACCTCGTTTGACCTTGATCAGGTCCCTAAAACGGACGGTCATGTGGATTTTGCCGGGGATTTTTTTGGAGGCCCTGCAAATTTGACCGTGAGCGGACAGCTCGAGGCCGAGATTTATGCCCTTGCCTTGGGAGATGTTTACACGTTCGGGCCTACCTTCAGGGCGGAAAATTCAAATACATCCCGCCATTTGGCCGAATTCTGGATGGTTGAACCGGAGATGGCCTTTTGTGATCTGGAAGGGGATGCGGCCCTCGCCGTGGAGTTCCTGAAATACATATTTTCTTACGTGCTGAAAAATTGCAAAGAAGACATGGAGTTTTTTAACCGCTTTATTGATTCTTCTGTTTTGGAGACCCTTGAAAACTTGGTTTCACAGGATTTTGAACACCTGACCTACACGGATGGCATAGAAATCCTTTCAAAAAGTAAGAAAACATTTGAGTTTCCCGTAAACTGGGGAATCGATTTACAGTCGGAACACGAGAGGTACCTGTGCGAGGAGGTCTTTAAAAAACCGGTCGTCATGGTGGATTATCCACGAGAAATCAAGGCATTTTACATGAAGCTGAATGAAGACGGAAAGACGGTTCGGGCCATGGACGTGCTCGTTCCCAAGATAGGGGAAATCATAGGGGGCAGCCAGCGAGAAGACGACCATGACACGCTTTTTGAAAGGATCAAAGAAATGGACCTCAACCCGGATGATTACTGGTGGTATCTGGATTTGAGGAAATTCGGATCTGTTCCTCACTCGGGTTTTGGTCTCGGGTTTGAACGTCTTATCCAGTTTGTGACCGGTCTCGCCAATATCAGGGACGTCATTCCTTTTCCCAGAACACCCGGGAACGTGAGTTTCTAAACCGGGAACAACTCTACTTCGCAGACGGCTTCCTAATTGGGCTTTAGCTCAATCAGGATGTTAGACAATTAGTTTCATTCCCTGGCCTTCTCGATAAGTTTCTTTTTCTGCGATGGCATGACGTAAACCGTGAGCCCTCCCGAGCTATTAATGCTAATCCTTATCATACCATAGTCCCTGGTTACGATTATTCCATCTTTGATCTTTTTTTCAACAACCTCGATTTCCGTGTCTTCGCAGATTAATTTCTCAAAGGTTCCGGTCAAAGCGCCGACACCGGTTCCTTCGGCTTTAGCTTCACCTTCATCAGTTTCGGCTTCACCTTCGTCAGTTTTAGCCTCCCCTCCTTCAGGTTTAGCATCAGCCCTGTAGCCAATCAGGCCGAAAGAAAGCTCGGAAGGAGATACAGCTTCGTAATCCTCGCTTTGGGCCAGTCCGCAGAAAACAAGGCTGAGCAACAAGGTTGTTACAAGAGTAAAAATCCGTTTTTCTATTCCCATGGTTTTCCTCCTTATATCAATTTATTTTAAACCCCATTTTATCATATCCGTCGAACCGCTGCACTCAGTAGCCGCCAGGGTTTCCATTGCCTCTTAATTGCATTCAACCCACACCCCCTTTGCACAAAAATGGCATCTCGCATTCTTTATATAAATGTGGCGATTTCTTGAAGCGATTTCTTCTGAATTGCAGGTACAACCGCATCTCCAGCCGGATACCCGGCAACAAGAATCATAAACGGCTTTTCATTCGAAGGCCGGGATAGGATTTTATTTAAAAACCTCATTTTGCTGGGCGTGTAAGTAAGCAAAACCAGCCCTGCATGGTGTATTGCCGTAATAAGCATACCTGTGGCAATGCCTACGGATTCAAAGACATAGTAGTGTCGCTTTTTTTCGCCGGTTGAAGAATAATCGTAAAGCTTGGAAAAGATTACAATCAGATAGGGAGCACTTTCCAAAAATGGTTTGCTTGGAACAGTTCCTAAATGATCAAGGTCTTTTACCCATTTCTTGGTGGCATCTTTGCTGTAAAATTCCTGTTCGACCTTTTCGGCTGCTTCACGAATTCGCCGTTTAACTGTAAGGTCGGACACAACGATAAAACTCCAGGGCTGTTGGTTTGCGCCGCTTGGGGCCGTGGAAGCGGTGCGCAGGCAGTCTTCGATAACGCTACGATCCACAGGCCGGTCTGAAAAATGGCGTACGGTTCGGCGTCTTATCATCTCTTTATAAAATTCTGATGCCCGCCTTTTCATCTCAGCTTCGGGATATTCACAGTAATCACTTAGCGTAAGGAACTTATTTTCTACCATGAAAAACCTCTCATATTTTTAAGGGTATTATAATAACGCCACATTCATCAGCAGGAAGGTGAGAAGATAGCCGAAAAAAGACGCCGCCCCTTATTGTTCACGGACAATGCTAATAGGGACTGGACAATTACGATGAATCTTATACCCTATCATCATTCAATCTGTGAAGGATGAAAACCCTCTTTTTTTAGTGTTTTTTAAAAAGGTTTGAACCTTACCTATTTTTGTCTTCCTGAAGCTTCACGAAGGGCTTTTAGAAAACCTGGGTGTACCTGATTACCTAAACTTTCCGTCTTGTGAACATCCCCCCATGCTTTTTCAAAATCCTTTTTGAAATAGTAAGAAATTGCCCGATTGGTGTAGGTAACAGCATCCTTCGGGTTAATCTTCAGGGCCTTGTCATACTCCGAAATTGCATGGTCATATTGGCCTTTGACGGCATAGGCCTGCCCCCGATTGGTGTAGGCCAAAACATACCCTGGGTTGATCGCTATGGCTTTGGTGTAATCCGAAATAGCACGGTCATGCCGGCCCTTGTGATAATAGCTGACCCCACGACTGTTAAAAGCCGTAGTATACTTCGCGTTAATCTTCAAGGCTTTGGTGTACTCCGAGATAGCACGGTCATACCGACCTTGAAGAGCATAGGCCTCTCCGCGTTCATTGTAAGCCGGAGCATACCCCGGATCTATTGCAATGGCCTTGTTAATCTCACCAATTCCATTAACAAAATCACCTCTGTTATGGTAAACTACCCCTCTAAACAAATAAATCCCCGTCTGTCTCTTAATCTTCCGGCTTAAGATATCTTTAACTCGTTGCAGACTTTCTTCTGCAGGTACACAAAATGAGTCAAGCTTGAGCGCCTTTTCGAACTCCTCTCTGGCCTCTTTAAACTTTCCTTCTGTAGCATATGCCATACCTTTATTGTAGATTTCTTCAACATTGCTCTGACTAAAAGAGATGCCACTTGTTAAAGACAAAACCAATAAAACCGATACACCTATTCTTCCTAAGACCGCCATATAAATCCTCCTTCTTTCCTTGCCCGCAATGGTAGCCTCGTATAAGAGATCAGATTGATAAGTTGATCTCATAGGACACACCTCTTAAGATATTGGATTGAAACCAACGACCAAATCAAGGAGGTGCATCCCATGAGACTTAAAGATTATGGACGAAATCCTAAAAAACGTAAAGAGCATGTACAGCAACCCGGGCTTTTACTTATTGGTATCGATGTCAGCAAGGCCAAACATGATGCCTGCATTGGCACAAAAAAGGGCATTATCCAATGTAAACTTACATTCGTTCATTTCAGAGAGGGCTTTCATGCTTTGTCGAGGAAACAACATATTCTGTCATAATAGCCTCAATCTGGTGATCCTTTTCTTGCCAAAGTTGATTGACCCATTGTTGGATTTTTTCCTGATAAGCTTTGTCTTCCTCATAATTCACACCAACGACATTCTCGGGAAGGTGTAAGATTTTCACTCGTACGGTTATACAGGGGATATTTCCCGTCAATAAATCCCAAAAATGCACGGGAGGTTCATTTTCCGGATAAACAATAGTAACGTCCAGTACGTTTGATAAATAATCTCCCATACTGGAAAAAACTAAGGCGACTCCTCCTGCTTTTGGCACCAGGAGATGACGGTAAGGGGAGTTTTGCATTTTATGTTTTTGAAAATTAAATCGGGTTCCCTCTAAAAAATTCATTACGCAAACCGGAGAGCTTTTGAATTTTTCACAATATTTTCGAGTCGCTTCCATATCTTTCCCACGAAGTTCAGGATGCTTTTCCAGAAACTGACGGGAATATCGTTTTAAAAATGGAAAATCTAATGCCCACCATGCAATTCCCAAAAGGGGAACCCAAATAAGCTCTTTTTTTAAGAAAAACTTGAGAAAGGGGATGCGACGTTTAAAAATATGTTGAAGCACGAAGATATCTGCCCATGAACGGTGATTGCTGACAATTAAGTAGGATTTCTTGGAAGTGAGGTGTTCAATCCCCTGAACATCCCATTTGACCTTATGGGTAATCCGAAGAATGAAACTATTGCCTTCGATCCATGATACTGCAATGAGGACCAGTAGCCGTGAAATTTGATGTCTTATCCCTCTAAGCGGGATTATTAATTTGATGAAGACAAATAGGAATAAAATGGAACACCACCATATTGTGTTGAGACTGAATAATAGCAGTGTAAGTCCTCCTAACACAAATGATGGTAATAAATTCAGCATAATAACTTTTCCCCGTACCGGGAAAGCTTAAAGCCGGGCATGAGTGGTTGAGAAAAACGCCAGTTTTTTCAATCCATCTCCATGCCATTTTTGGCCTATCCCATTGTTTTTCTGGCTGACCGGACTTCGTAGAGGGCTTGGTCTTCACAAACTTGCATATGACCGGTATTGTCTGAAATCATCTTTTCAAATATCAATTCCGTTTTCAAAAAAAGATTGCTGCTCTCTTTTTTTAAGAATTGTGCGGCCATACGGCAATATTCGGGATCGATGTCTATTCCTATACTGTTTCTACCGTATCTTAGGGAAGCCACCATGGTTGTCCCAGTGCCGCAGAGCGGGTCTAAAACTATATCGCCCTGAAATGAAAACATTCTAACAAGACGGGATGCGAGTTCAAGGGGGAAGGGGGCGGGGTGTTTCCGGGTTGAGGCACCAGTGATATTCCATATTTGTTGAAA
The DNA here is from genome assembly GCA_030666795.1 of Desulfobacteraceae bacterium. GTDB lineage: Bacteria > Desulfobacterota > DSM-4660 > Desulfatiglandales > Desulfatiglandaceae > JAIOSR01. Next base: position 10,138 of record DAOUXC010000026.1, on the reverse strand, counting down.
CCAGGTATTAAAATCCTTCTTATCTATTTTGCTTAGATTTCTTTGATCCTCAGTCGGTTTTCGATAGCCACCCGGTTTTCTCTGCATTAAAATAAATTCCATATCATTTTTTATGATTGCATTAGGTTCATAGGGTTTCCCTAAGAATTTAGACCCGTTTTCAACTTCAAATCTGGCATTTGCTATTTTATGCCAAATAATGGGATTAAGGTTGTCAAAACCAATTTTTCGGCACAAAACACAGATGTCTGCGTGCAAAGGAAAGACAAGATGACGTCCGAATCTCCGTCTCGAAACGCACACGTCACCTACAACGCATACTAACCGCCCTCCCGGAACGAGTACACGAAAAGCCTCACGCCATATTTTTTCAAGTTCACCTAAAAAAGATTCATAGTCATTGACGTGTCCCAATTGATCCGGATTCTCATTATAGCGTTTCAGGTTCCAGTATGGAGGTGAGGTAACGACTAAATGAATAGATTCATCGTCCAAAAAGGATAGGTCTCTTGCGTCTCCATTTATTAGTCTCTGCACGGTCTTTTGTTTATTGTCTTTCATACAAAGGCTCCAACATGAGAAACAAGAGATCTTGCAAAAATTTTAAAAGAAAGATCGTTTGCCGGTTCATTGTAAACACCGGCAATGCCGTTATCGCCTGCAGATGTTATAAAGGATGAAGAAGAATAATGACGTTCAAGAATAAGTTTCCGACAAAAGAGTTCATAACGCTTCATATATGAAGCACCGACGAATTCGGGAAATACTCTAAAATGAGGTTCCCTCACTTTAACAGGCCGATTTGAGGCTTGACAATCTTCGAGCATAAAGAAATAGCCGAGGAAAGGTTGAACACCCCCACTGAAGGCTCCCTCTCTAAAAGCTGTCCATAAATCAAGGGCGCTTCCCATCGCCTCTTCGGTCCTATTGTTGAAATTGTTTCCGAATGAGGGCCCCACTTGGGACTTGGCTTCGATAGCGACAATTAGCTGATCATTTTTAATGACCAACAAATCCCACTCTTTGGTTGGCCTAAAAAAACCTGGCAACTCAAGTGCCTTCTTTTCATGAATATACTGGTTCTCAACCCCGGCATCAACAATCAAATCTTTGAACAGGGTAATAAAACCGTCCATCTGTGCGCCACCTGTAACCGCACTTCTCAAACCCGCATCGGATACCCCACGTTTTTTTTGCTTGTCCTTTTGTGCTTTTCGAGTAAGCCAGTAATGGGATACAGCTTGAGCAACATGTTTATCGATATCGTCTAAAATCTTCCGCATTTTTTAATCCTATAGCTATTCTGTGTTTAATTGATTTTTGAGCGCCAATACGAAGGCTCTACAACCATTAAGTGTAAAGAATTTATTCAATGATATCGGCTATTCTAATGTCAATTATTGATTTATGTTGTAGGTTTATATAACATAATTTAAGATGAAAAAACAAGAATATTATAAACGCAACAAACCTCGAAAACTGCCGGACGAGGTATAAAATCACTTTGCAATTCTATTGAACGCGGATCCGCAATTCCGAAAAATGAAACTCGTATATAATTAGGCTGAAAAACATTAGATAAACAATAAAACACATAGGAAAATGATCGTGGGAATCAAGGATTATGAAAGGAGAGGATAATGCCAAAAGTTATAGTTATTTATCACAGTCAGCAATTCGGAGACACGAAGACACTTGCGAAAGCCCTTGCGGAGGGAGTTCGAGAGGCTGGAGCGGAAATCGAGATTATCAGCACAAACCACCGACGCATAACAATCGATGAGTTCCTTGCCGCCGATGGAGTAGCACTCGGGACACCTGATTATTTTTCTTATATCGCCGGCACGATCAAGACATTTTTCGATGATATTTATCTGTGGGACAAATCAGGCGAATCTGTTAAAGGAAAACCAGCCGTGCTTTTCTTTTCCCATGGCGGTGGAGGGAGAGGGCGAGAGCCTTTTGAATACCTCGCAGGAAAATTTTTTGAGCAGGTGGGCGAGACAGTTGAGAGCAAAAGGCCAACCGGCGATGAAACGAAAGAACAGTGCCGTATGCTTGGCAAAGAACTTGTGAAAAGGTTAAAATAAATTTAGGGACGTAGGGGAAGTCTTGTAAACCGGCACATCCTATATTGTTCCTTTTTACCTTTTTATACCCTTAGTCTGATAAATAGTATACAACTGTAGATACTACTCGAACTTTTTTTATGTGTGGGTTATTTTTATCTCTGGGTGTTATGCTAAATTGTCCCTGAGATGCTCTTTTAATTTTACCAAGTTTGCTTTGAGAGTCTGCGGCAAATTTTTGAGCAACTTCTCTCGCTTTTCTGGTCGCTTCCTCGATCATTTCCGGTTTGACTTCGTTTAACCTTTTGAATATGTACTCTGTCTGAGTCTGATAGTTACCGCCCGTAAAAACAATTCCTTTTTTCCCAAGCTCCGACAAAGCGCTCATTAAATCCCGAACAGCTTTTACGTTTTTTGAATAAACAGTGACCGTTTGAAAAGCAGTGTAGCGGAACTCAGCTTTCGAATTATTGCCATATTGCTGGGCAGCCTTATCTGTGATCGCTGGTGAAGAGAATGTAATTTCATTTGGCTTAATGCCTTTTTTTATAAGAAATGCCTTTATCTTTGAGGTGCTGGATTCGATTGAACTATATAGTTCTGTTATATCGTTATTTGCTTCATTGAATTGGATCGGCCAAATAACTATATCCGCTTCATATTCGCGTTCTGACAACCCTTTAGAGGTGACCGTGCGCTCATACTCTTTAAATTTAATGGCCGCATTACCCAATAGGTAGCCTAAGGCAGCCAGACCTAAGAAAATAAAAGCTCCAAATATAAATGCACTAGCTTTGCTGTTTTCCGGCATTTGATTCTCCTTTTGGTATAATGTGGAGTAGATCGGAGCTTTTTCCGGTATAATAGTCAGCTTAGCGGAATGATTATGCTGGAAAAATCCGAATCGAACGTTGGGTTGTCGCGCTGTAGGCGCGGCAACCATTAAGAGTAAAGAATTTATTCAATGATATCAGCTATGCGAATGTTAATTATTGATTTATGTTATAGGTTGATATAACATAATTTAAAATGACAAAGCAAGGATGTTGTAAACGCAAAAAACCTCGAAAACCGCACGACAATTGATAGAATCGCTCCGTGATTCTATATACCACAGAAGGATCATAAAATGAAAATCATCAGGAAAAGCTGCGCAAAGGGGGCTGAAGAGGTCGAAGGGCTGGTTGTCGTTATTGACGTGTTCAGGGCATTTTCATGTGCCCCGCTCTTGTTCCATTTCGGCGCGAGGCAAGTTATCCTGGAAGCAGATCCTGAAAAGGCCCTTGGGCTTGCACGCGAAAATTCTGAATTCATCCTTGTGGGTGAAGTAGATGAAGTGCCTATTGAAGGCTCGGAGGTTGGAAATTCGCCCGCGCATATTATCCTGAAAGGTGAACCCTATTTCAGGGATAAGACAGTCATCCACAGGACAACGTCAGGTGTTACGGGCGTCTCATCGGCCTATGACAGGGCAGACGAGATAATACTCGGAAGTTTTGTCATGGCCAGGGCAGTTGCCGCATATATCAAATCACAAAATCCGGGTATTGTGACCTTATTAGCCATGGGAGCGCGGGCACAAAAAAAGGCTGCCGAAGATGAGGCGTGCGCCGACTATCTGGAACATCTCCTGACAGGCGCACCTTATGACCCGGTCAAAGTTTTTAAGGATATCGTATTTCAACAGACCGCCCAGAACTTTATTCAAGGGACCAAGAAATACCTGCCAAAGGAAGACCCTGTTTTCTGCCTGCAGCCCGATCTCTTTGATTTTGTCTTGAGGGTCAAGAAAGTAGAGAATCGATTGGAAGTATTCAAGAAACCGTCTGCGGGAGCCGGGGGCATGGAGATTAAACCAGCAGGTATTTTTTCCTGACCTCCTCGTTGTCTCTCAGGTCATCGATACTTCCGTGATACCGGATCATGCCTCTGTCAATAACATATCCCTGATCGCTGAGATTCAGGGCGACCTTCTGATTCTGCTCCGCTAACAATACCGTCAATCCCCTGTCTTTTAACTTGCCGATTTGCTCTTCCAGCGTCTTCACAACCATGGGCGCCAGGCCTTCGGTAGGTTCGTCCAATAACAGGAACTCGGGATTCGTCATCAGGGCCCTTGCAATGGTCAGCATCTGCTGCTCGCCCCCGCTTAAAAGGCCCGCCTTACGGTGATCTATATGACCCAGGGCCTCAAAAAAATCATAGACGCTTTCCTTAGTCCACGTTGCACTGTCGCCCGACCTTCTTTCCGATATCTCAAGATTATCTCCGACCGTCAGGTCGGCAAAGACCCTTCGGTCATCAGGAACATAGCCGATCCCGAGGCGCGCAAGTTGATAAGGCTTTTTGCCCATTACCGACTTCCCCTTGAAGCTGATAGTTCCCTGCCGGGGAGGAGTCAGGCCCATAATGCTTTTCATGGTGGTGCTTTTTCCGGCCCCGTTTCTGCCAAGAAGACAGGCGATTTCTCCTCTTGAGACTTTCAGTGAAACATCGAACAGAATATGGCTGAGGCCGTAATATGTATGGATCCCTTCCACCTCGAGCATCACTCAGCACCTCCCAGATAGGCATCCTGGACTGCTTGGTTTTTTCTTACTTCATCGGGTTTTGCCTGAATAATGGAATGTCCCTGATGCATAACCATAATGCTCTGGGCTACACTGAATACGACTTTCATATCGTGCTCACAGAACAGAATAGTCAATCCGCGTGATTCGGCCAGGCGCTTGATTAGTTCCATGGTAGCAGTGGTTTCCTCGGGAGACATGCCCGCGGTGGGCTCATCAAGAATCAGCAATTCCGGTTTATTACCCAGGGCTATGGCTATTTCCAGGGTTCTCTGATCGCCATGGGCTAATGAGCCTGCCGTATTCCCTGCCTTGTCCGAAAGTCCGACACTCTCCAGGATCCTTTCAGTTTCTTCCACAGCCAGGTTTCGGGCCGGGCGGAAGAGCCTGGTGCTCTTTCCCTGCTGCGAGAGAACAGATACCTGAATATTTCTGAAAACCGTTAAACGGGGAAAGATGTTCGCTATTTGAAATGACCGCGCGATTCCTTTCCTGCAAATCCGGTATGGGGAAAATTTACTTATATCCTTCCCGTTAAAAACTATCTCCCCCTTGTCCGGCTTCAGCTGTCCGGTGATCAGGTTAAACAGGGTCGTCTTTCCAGCACCATTGGGTCCGATCACCGCCACTAACGTGCCCTTGTCCACGTGGAGATTAGCGCCGTTCACGGCCCTGAAGTCGTCAAATGATTTATGTATTTCCTTTACACGCAGCATCTATTTGTTTTCCTCTTCAACCGCTTCCCCGGCCCGGGAACCGAATTTCTCCACGATATAGCCCCATACACCTTCCGGCAAAAAGAAAATCAACAAGATTAGTAATATGCCGAGGACCAAAGTCCAGTAATCGGTATAGATACCTACAAAGGTCCTGAGAGATACCATTATTGCCGCCCCTATAATCGGTCCGGCAAACGTAAACCACCCGCCTAAGAGGCACATAATGAATATTTCAAGGGAATAGACCCAGAAAAGGAGGTCAGGAAAGACCGAACCCTCAAGGAGAACAAAAAGGACTCCGGATATTCCGGCAAAGAAGGTGGCAATGACTATGCCAATGAGTTGATGACGCCTGACATTAATGCCGATTGCTTCACACCTCTCGGGATTATCGCGGATGGCCCGGAGGGTTACTCCAAAAGGAGACTTGAGAATCAGATACATGACGATCAGGCAGATCACCAGGACGATCAGGATGAAATAATAGGCGCTGTTCTGGGAGGAAATGAACGGTGGCATGGGAATGCCATGTATACCGTCATCTCCGCCTGTAAGGCTGTACCAGCGGAAAACGAGAGCCCAAAGCAGAGATCCCAGGGAGATCTGAAGCATTCCAAAATAGAGTCTTGTCAGCCTGACACAAAATATGCCGATGAGCAGACCGGCAAGTGCCGCTGCAAAGGGCCCCGCGATAAATCCAACCCATAATGGCAGAGAGGTTTTAGTCAGGATCAGGGCAACGGTATAGGCCCCCACGCCGTAAAAGGCCCCATGATGGAATTGAAACAATCCTCCGTGGCCCACGACCATATTGAGGCTCATAGCCAAAAGGGCAGTTACAAAGATCACGGCAAGTATGTAAATATAAAATCTCGGTATTATTGGCGGCAGAATAAGCAGGGTGACAAAAATCCCGACATAGGGCAGGCTTTTTTTTATGCTGAAAATGCCTTTGAACAATTCCAACTCCTCATAAAATTGCGTCGCAATCTTATTACCAGACAGATTTAAGCATCCCCGTGGGACGCCAGATCAGAATAACCCCTACGGCAATGTACGGAAAGGCTATGGCAAATTGGGGCAAAAACAGAACACCAAAGGACAGGGTCAGGCCAAAGATAAGGGAACCGAGCATTGCGCCCCACATGTTACCTAATCCACCGATAGTGACGATCAGAAATGCCTCCATAATGATGTCGTGATCCATCCCTATGGCAATGCTTATGGTTGGGGCCACCAAGGCGCCACCCAACCCGGCAAGAAAACAGCCTAAGACAAATGCAAAGGCAAATACCCAGCTTACATTTATACCCATGGCGCCTACCATTTCTCTGTCGACCGCCGCTGCCCTGGCAATTTTCCCTATCTTTGTTTTGTTGGTAAAGAGCCAGAGTCCGATAGCGACCAGCGGGCCCACCACGAGGAGGAACAGGTTATACTTGGGAAAAGATGACCCAAGCACAGGGATAGATCCCCTGAAGGTTAAAGGCGCCATAAAAGACCGGTATTCGGCACCCCAGGTAAGCTTTACCAGGTCGCCCAAGATAAGCATCAAGGCAAAGGTGAACAACAGCAGCATCAAGTGCTCTCTCTCGTAAAGATGGCAGAACAAGGCTCTTTCCGCTATAAGGCTGACCAGGGCCACTACGAAGGGGGACAGGATTAAGGCCACCCAGAAGCCCATGGTGCCGCCACCCAGGAAGGTTGAAATGCTGAAGGCCGAGAACGCCCCGATCATGTACAGGGAGCCGTGGGCGACATTCGGAACCCTGAGCACGCCAAGAACAAAGCTCATCCCGGAGGAGACAATAAACAAAATCATCGCCCGGCTGAGGCCTACCAGGAATTGATTAGCAAAGGCAGCGAAAGTAATAGTTTGCCCGGTTTCCATGATAGAGAATTCCCATTGGAAGCATTACAGATTATTTAACGCTTTAATAAATCCCCCTTAATCCCCCTTTTTTCAAGGGGGCCGGGAGAAGTTTCGTCTATCTGTCAAATAATAGAAATCATTTCTTCCGTGCTTTCATGATCTCTTCGCATGTGGGCATGATTTCCTTGCCGGGCAGGGTTATGATGTTGGTGGAGATCAAATGATCATACTGGGGCACTTTGCCCGTCACACCGAGAAACATGGGAAGAACCACCTGATGGTCACAGGCCCTCATCTCTATTTCACCCACAGGGCTCGCCAGTTTCATCCCCTCCAGAGCATCGATGAATTTTTCCGTGTCCACAGACCCTGCTTTTTTATATGCCTCTGCAATGAAATGGGCGGTTATATAGCCGTGAAACGCGGGAAACCCGGGAGGGTTTCCATAGGCGGCCTTAAAGGCCTTTACAAATGACTTATTGGCCGGTGTATCGGGATAATAAAAATGATAGTCCATGGTCCCGAGAACACCTTCCGGGCCCTCCGCACCCAGGGGCTTTAAAACGGCATGGTCTGTGCCGGTGTGTATCCATATGGGGACCTTTTTATTCATACCAATTGTCTCAATGGCTTTCAAAACATTGGTCATGCTCCGGCCACCGGTACAGAAGATAACCGCGTCAGGTTTCGCGGCCACAATCGGGGTGAGATAGGGGACAAGATCGGGTTCCCCCGGTTTCCACCATGTCTTCCCTATGACCTTTACTTCCGGTTTGGCTTTCTTGAGATTCTTCCAGGCGGAATTGCCTAAGGAATGGCCGTATTCATAGTCATCTCCCGCAATCCAGTATTTGACATAGGGCTTCTTGGCCAGAGCAACGGCCCCTGCCTTACCTCCCATGGCGGAATTTTCACCGGTAGAGAAGACGTAGCGATTACCTTTCTCTCCGGTTATCTTCTCGCTTTTGGCGATCCAGACCAGAAGAGGCACCTTGTTTCTTTTACAGACCGAATCCGCCATAGCCAGCGCTGCTCCGCTGTTGATTAAGCCTGCAAGGAGATCAACATTTTCTCTCATGACCAATTCCTTGGCCATGTTAAGGGCAAGATCCAACTTGAATTTGGAATCACGGGTAGTAAACTCGATCTTCTTTCCCAGGACCCCCTTCTTGTTGATCTCCTTCAGGGCCATCTTGAAGCCGTTGAGGGCGTCAACGCAGAAAACCGCCGGCGGGCCGCTGTAGCAATCTATGATACCTACCTTTATATTCCGGGCGTAGGTTGTTGACCCGGTTAATAACAAACCCACGCTCACTGCCACACAAATGACCAGCCAAGACAACTTTTTCATGATAAAATCCTCCCTAATTAAAGGTTTTTATTATGGAAATTTGGTTAACATTGATACGCCCTGTCCAGCATAAAGTCAATAAAAGATATCTGCTCAGTATTAAGGGGAAACGTACTGTCGAGGCGCAAGGCGCAGGGCATAAGGCTCAGGGAATTTATCAACGAAAATAATTTCTATTCCCTTGCGCCTTAAGCCATACAGAGATGGATCACATGTGCCACTCACATTAGATAAATCCTTCCCCTTTTTATTGAGCTATTACAAGTTAATAAAAGAGACATGAATTAAAGTCAATGGCCTTAAAAAACGCCCGTGTCTATAAGTTGCCATATTTTATGAAAGTCTTTACACCTTCAAGACCATCATCCAGTCATCTATCCCGATCCCCGGGGTTTCGATGTCCCTTTCGGAATAAAAATCCTTCAGCAGGTCCGGGGCTTCTTCTGTGAGCCTTCCTTCAAGTCCTGATTCGAGCCATTTGATTGCTTCCTCCGGAAAGCAAAAGAAATCCCCCGATAAACAGACATCGCTGAATCTTTTTTCTCTTACTTCGTAATCCGCACGTATCAGACCTCCGGGCGCCTTGTGCATTTTGTGAACCACTTTTACTCCGGCCCGTATCTTGACATCGCGGCCGGCAACCCTTTTGCCTTTCTGATGAAGCCACTCTTCGTTAACCATTCGGGCTCTCAGGTCATCAATTTTGGTCTGCAACTCCCGGTCTTTTTCACACGGTTCCATTGGTCCGAGTAATGTGCCGAACTCTTTCGCCATGAGGCCATTCAAACCCGGCTCATCCCATTGCTTCGCCTCTTTTTCGCCCAATTCCCTTCGAATTGTGGACAGATTGTCTCGGAGTGTTTTGTGGACCTTGTCACGAAGTTTTTCGTCCGGGACTTTGAGGACCCTTGCCATCATTTCATAATTGAAATCCACGATCAGATTCCCCACGAAAACAATGCAGTCACCGATTTCACCGGCGCCGGTACCGGAAATTTTTCGCGTCTCCACGATCACATCATTGACGGGTTTGTATTCTGCCGCAATTCCTATTCGCCGATAGACATTTATAATGGGCTGGAGAAATTTCTTATAGAAAGTCCCTTTCATTTTAGGGATCAGGGGATTGTCCTTGCGAAGAATCAGTTGAAAAAAGAGTTGATTCCCGTCTAAATAGACAGCACCGCCTCCCAGATCCCGGCGGAAGACCGGGATGTGGTTTGTCCTGCAATAGTCAAGGTCGACTTCCTGTTCCGCGTCCTGGTGAAAACCGATGCATACGTAAGGCGTGGCCGGAGAAACCAGTGAAAGGGCCTCGCGTCCAAGGGCGGCTAAGGCATGGTAAATGAGTTGGGATTCGTCCCATGGAACCTTTCCGGGGTTGTATAGTTTCACGGTTGGGTCTCCATTTATTATACGTTAAAAAACGAACTTCCAACATCGAACTTCCAACGCCGAATTATGTTACGCCTTTTGCGTTTCAATTTTATTAAAAAGCGGAGCGAAGCGACACCCACATTCGATGTTGAGCGTTCGATGTTCGACGTTCATCTTTT